>NZ_JBEYTI010000009.1:0-203601 GCF_040642975.1 Micromonospora sp. NPDC047548 | reverse complement strand
GTCTGGATCAACAAGCCCGACCAGGAAACGAAGACCGTCCCGCAAGCCGCTTAATTAATTAACTCCCGCTGGCCTCAATCCCTTGACACGTTCCGCGAGGGGCGCAACCTTTCGTGAAGGTCTGACATCATTCCGGCATGACGGAGCCCTCGAAGCCGCGTAAGAGGTTGGGCCCGGTCGCTGTCTTGGCACTCAGCACGCTGGCTGGTTGGGCTCTGATTGCGGTCTGTGTGGGGGAGAAGTCGCTCGACCGCGCAGACAAGGCTGCCAGCGTCGTTGCCATGCTGCTTGCCCTGGGAGCCCTGACTGTGGCGATCGTGGAGCGTAGGCCGTCGGATCAGGCCGGCGACACTGCTGGTGATCAGACTGCGGGAGGAGCGAGCGCGCCGCGTTCGTTCCTGAAGGGACCCAGCGTTGTCGCTGGGCTGTCAACCATTGCGGTCGGCCTTGTGGTCGTCCTTCTCGTTGGTGTGTTCGCCGATGGGAATGATGACGAGGCTGACGCGATTGGGGTTGAACCCGCCACTGGGGCAACCAGCCCTGCTGCGACCATCGTGCCGTCAGCGTCCCCGTCTGACAGCAACTCTGCTGAGCCGTGCGGGTCGCAGGTGCAGCAGGCGGAAGGCGTTCCCAGCGCAGCCGCCTCGACGGAGGTGGTCCGTCATGATGGACCGCTGATCCTCTCGAAGGGCTTCTACGCGGACCTTGATTCCCTATGCCCAGACTGGGATGTGACCGATGTTGCCGGTTCCAAGCAGGACATCGGTAGCGATGGAAGAGGAATTGCTCGTAGTCTCACCGCTGGCACTCAGATAGCCCTTGTTGACAAGTCGGCAGAGAGCACCTTCGCGATGTGCTCGTCGAACACCGACTACGTCACCGGGGCCATTCGGTACGACGATCTGCGACCGGGCAACCGGTACTGCGTCCTGACCGACTCCGGCAGAAGGAGCCTCCTCACCGTCAAGCGGGTGCGTCGGGATCGTGACCGAATCGCAGTGCACCTCGATGTGCGGACGTGGGCCGAGAAACGGCAAAGCGAGGAGGCCAACTACGTGCCCTGGATCCTGTTGGGCATCGTTGTCCTGGTATTGGCTGGCGGGGGCGCGAAGAGCGTGGCCTCGAAGAACGAAGGTGATGCGCTCGAGGCCGACCGCTGATCCGGCGAGCGCACATGGTCATCCCCGAGCGCTGGCCAGTCAAGAAATCCTAGGATCGATCGGGCCTGTCAATGTGCCTACGAAGGCGGCCCACGCCTCCGGTGTAAAAGACAGCGCTGGGCCTTGGGGGTCCTTGCTGTCTCGTACCTGGGCGGTCCCATGGGCGTACCTGGCCTCGACGCAGGCGCCGTTGCTGCCGCTCCGGGTGCTCTTGCGCCACTGCGAGTCCACGGTCCGCCTCCTACTCCCTACGCTGCGCGTCCCGAATCTCCTCGATCATTGCGGCCGAGTCCGTGGGGGACAAGGCCGCGGCGCGCAGGCTGTTGAACACCACGGTACAGCGGCGCACATCCTCGCCTTCCGCGTAGAGGTCGCCGGTCAAACCCTCGATGTAGACCACGCTCGGGCCGCTGGCGAAGTTCAGGATGTGGAAGCTGGACAGCATGGAGGCGTAGGCGCCCTCCCGGAACGGGATCACCTGTACGGTGATGTTCCACCGCTTGCCGGCATCGAGCAGGCCCGTCAGCTGCTCAGCCATGACCGCTGCCCCGCCGATCTGGCGGTGCAGCACCGCCTCGTCGAGCACGGCCACGAGCCGCAGCTTCCCTGACGTGATCAGCTCTTGGCGCTGCATGCGGACGGCGACTCGGCGCTCGACCGCCTCCGGTGACGGCTCGAATGCGTCCTCGCTCGTCATCGCCCGTGCGTAGGCCGCTGTCTGGAGCAGTCCCGGCACCACCAGCGTCTCGAAGTTCTGGACCTCGTGAGCGGCGGACTCCAGTCCGATGTACTGGCGGTACGACGACGGCATGTCTCCGTACTTGGCCCACCAACCCCGTTGCTTGCCCGTCTTTGCCATCGAAAGCAGCGTGTCGCGCAGCTCGGCGTCTGTGATGGCGTAGCGATCCAGCAGGGCGTTGAGCGCCGGTCCCTTGATTCCGACCCGGCCCGCCTCGATGCGCCGCAATGTGCTCGCCGAGACATCGATGACCTCGGCTGCCTGTTCGGCGGTCACGTTGGCTTCCTCGCGTACTCGGCGGAGCTGCGCGCCGAGCTGGAAGCGAACGAAGGTCGGACTCTCCATGACGGTGATTGTGCCCCCTGCTGTCGCCGAGTCCGGATCTCGACACGCACAGTCCAAATGCGCGGATGTCATTGACTACCTAAAAATGCGCGCGCAAAGTTAGCGGCGCAGGTTTGACATCGATGCGTGACCGAGGAGGTCTGATGCCCAAGCGCGTGTCGTATGACGACTTCCTGCTCGCGGTCGCGCTGACCCTGGCCCGCCGGCACCGTCCGATGTGGTCGTGGCGGCGGTGGCGCCGGGTCTGCCGGTGCGGCGCGGACCTGCCGTGCCGCGCCCGGCACCGCATCCCGATCCGTCGCGGCCACTGGCCGGGGGAGGAGCACCGATGACCGAGCACCAGGTCGGGCAGATCCTGTCGGTGCACCTGCCCGGCGTCGACGGCCTGTGCGCCGACTGCCGGTGGTGGTGGGCTCGGCTGGCTCCGTACCCCTGCTATCAGGTGGAATGGGCCGCCCGCTGGCATGCTCGCGTCGCCACCCGGCGCTTCCTGGACGGCCTGCCGTGACGACGCACGGCCCGGTCCTGCCGGTCTGGAGTTGCGGCGGTTGCGGTGGGCCCTGGCCCTGCGAGACCAGGCGCAGCGAGTTGCGCGCCGAGTTCGACGGCGCGTCGGTGTCGTTGGCGGTGTACATGGGGTCCTACCTGGTATGGGCCGCCGAGGATCTGACCTGGGTGCCGGCGGGTCTGCTGCACCGGCGGTTCCTGGGGTGGATCCGGTGAGCCTGGTCCGGTGATGGCGACAGGACGGCGGTGGACGAGCGCGGCTGCCACCATCGAGGCGTGACGATCGCCGAGACCTACATCGAATTCGCCCTCCGTGAGGCGCGAGGCGTGTCGCCCACTTACGAGCGGCTGGCTCTCACGGTCGCCCGCGACGAGGCGCTGCTCGCGCTGCTTGGCATGCTCCCGCCGGCCAAGCGCCAGCCGCAGCTGCTGTTCGGCGTCGTACGGTGGCTCAGCGGCCCCGTCGACGACCCGGACGCGTTCCACGACTTCACGGTGGCGAACTGGGCGGCGGTCGCGGCGGAGATGCGCGCCCGTGCCACCCAGACGAACGAGGCCGGGCGGTGCGCCGTACTGCTGCCGGTGCTCGCCGTGCTGCCGCAGCCACTCGCGTTGCTGGAGGTGGGCGCGTCCGCCGGGCTCTGCCTCTACCCCGACCGGTACGCCTACCGCTACGGAGACCACGGCCTCGGTGACGGCGGACCGGTCCTGGAGTGCGAGGTCGACGGGGTGGCGCCGCCGTCCCGCCGGCCCGAGGTGGTGTGGCGGGCCGGCCTGGACCTGAATCCCCTGGACGTGACCGACCCGGCCGACGTCGCCTGGCTGAACGCCCTCGCCTGGACCCGGTCGCACGGGCAGGCGATGATCTGGTTCGCGGGCGCCTGACTCAGCCGTCCAGCCAGGCCGTGCTGCCGCTCCGACCGTCGACGGCCGCCGCGCTCGACCCGTCCACCCGGAAGCCCAGCTGGCGCAGGTGCTCCGCCACGGTCAGGTCGGTGCCGCCAGCGGCCTGGTAGTGGCTGACCAGCAGCCGGCCGCCGGGCGCCACCAGCTCCCGCGCGTGCCGGACCAGGTCGCCCCGGCGGGCCGTCGGCACCAGGTCGAGCAGGACGTGCACGTGGTCGAACCGTCGACTGTCGGCCGGCCGCCAGTCGACGGCGTTACCTACCTCGATCCGGTCGGCCCAGTGCGGCAGCCGCCGCTGGGCCAGCGCGACCAGCCCGGGCGCCAGGTCCACCCCGTACGGCTCCAGCCGGTGGCCGCGCTCGGCCGCCCAGGCGACCACGGACTCCATCAGCAGCCCGTTGGTGCAGCCCAGGTCGAGGAAGGTGCCGTCGCCGCGTACCCCGTCCACGATCATTCCGCGGACGGCCCGCCACTCGGCGGCGTCCCCACCGAAGCCCGACCCGGCCTGCGGGGTGTCGCCGCGCAGGTAGGCCGGCTCCAGCAGGCGGACCGCGTCGGCGTACCAACTGGCGTCGTCCTGGCCCTGCAGCGACCGGACGCCGTCCCGGACCGCTCGGGCCTGCCCGGGGCGACCGGCGGCGCCCAGCCGTTCGGCGAGGACGTCGGCCGGTGCGGTGAGCAGGGCGACCCGGGCGTGCGGCCGGCGGCCCGCGTACCGGTCGCCGTCCAGCCAGACGTACAGGTGGTCGCCGTCGACCGCGAACGGGTGCACCCGCTGGGCCTTGAATCCGGCCCTTTCGAGGGGGATCCGCAGGGCCGCGTCGAGCAGCCAGTGCTCGCCGGGCCGCACCGGACCGCCGGGCAGCCGGGGGTCACCCGCTCGTCGGGTACGGCCGCGCACGTGCCGTCGGGCAGGAACGGGACGAGGGTGAGCCGGCGTACGGCGTACGGCGGGTCGCTCTCGCACAGTCGGTAGCCCATCCGGCCAGCCTCGCCGGGGGTCGCCGGGGAGGCGACCGATTTCCCGCCGCCGACCGGTCAGGGTCGGCGGATGGCCAACCGCATCGGGCTGGCGGTCAGGGGCGTAGGACCCCGACCGCCAGCCAGTTCCGCTGCTTGAGGATTGCGGTCCACCCGGTGGGTGTGGCGCACGCCGGCCGGGCCGCCGGACCGGCGTACCTCAGCGGGGCTGCTTCTGCTGGCAGGGCACGCAGAAGCGGGCGTGCGGCAGCACCTCCAGGCGTTCCTGGGGGATCGGCGCGGCGCACCGCTCGCAGATCCCGTAGCGTCCCTCGGCGATGCGCCGCAGCGCCCCGGTGATGTGCTCCAGGCTCTGCCGGGTGGCGGCGATCAGCGCGCCCCGGGTGTGTGCCTCGCCCGGGTCGCCGGTGTCCGCGGTCAGTTGCGTCAGCCGGGCGGTCTGCATCTCGAAGTCGGACGTCAGCGTGGATCGCAGCTGGTCGAGCCAGTTCTGGGTGTGCGTGGTCATGGCGTAGCTCCTCCGGAAAAAGAAAAAGGGCCGAAGCTGTGAAAGCTTCGCCCTGGTGGCCGTTCACGAGGTGTGTACGGGCCACGGAGGGCTACGTCCGGCGGGGCTCGGCAGTCCGGGGGCGACCGAGCCGGCGCGCGACGGCGCGGCCGTGACTCGCACCACCCGGGTCGCCACGGCCACCCGCAGGTCACGCCGGCGGACAGCAGCGGGTGCCGCCGTCGCGACGACGGCGCTCTCCTGCTGCCCGGCCAGATGCATGTGGCAACCATAGGCCGGGCCGTCCGGAAAGCCAACGTCCTTACGCCCGTCGCGGAATGACCCCGGCCGGGGCGGGCCGGTGTGGTCGGGCCGCCGTCAGTCCCGCGCGCGCTCCAGACGCAGCAGTACGACGCCGTTGCCGAAGGCCCGTGTCCCGGCCAGGTGCAGCGGCCAGTACGCCGACACCATCGCCTGGGCCCGCCGCACCGGCCGGTCCGACCTGGCGGAGCGGCTGACCGACCTCGGCCCGCCGCCGTACGCCGACATGTGCCCCGACGAGCCGCTGCTCGCCAAAGAGACCGGCGCCTTGCAGCTTCGTAGACTGCGCCGGTGGGTGGAGAACGGGGACCGTTGGCGGACCGACCGTTGACCGAGCCGCACCCGTCGCGGCTGCCGCCGGAGCATCCCGACCGGGAGCGGATCCTCGCCGCCCACGCCGCCGCGCTCGCCGCCGGTGAGGCCGGCTACCTCGACCCGGCCAGCGGGCTCTTCGTGCTCAGCGCCGGCTTCCTGGCCCGGCGGGGCACCTGCTGCGGCCGGGGCTGCCGGCACTGCCCGTACGTCGACGACTGACAGTGTTAATCGGGTGCCTCACCGGACGACGCCGCCTAGGTTGGGGCGGCCGAGCCGCCGGCCCGGTGCCGGCCGCGTCGGCTTGTCCTCCCACCCGACAGGTGTGATCCGTGACCCGGCAACTGGCGGCCGTCGATCGGCCCCGCCCCGGCCCGCTCTGGCGCAGCCGCGACTTCGCTCTGCTCTGGGGTGGTCAGACGGTCAGCGAGGTGGGCACCCGGATCTCCGGGGTGGCCGTACCGCTGCTCGCCGCAAACACCCTCGACGCCAGCGTCTTCCAGGTCTCGCTGCTGACCTTCCTGGCCTGGCTGCCGTACCTGCTCTTCTCGCTCCCCGCCGGCCTGGTCGCCGACCGGGTCGACCAGCGGCGGCTGATGGTCGCCTGCGACCTCGGCCGGGCCGCGCTGTTGCTGTCGGTGCCGGCGGTCGCCCTGGTCGGGCGCCTCACCCTGCCCTTCCTGTACGTCGTCGTCGGGCTCGCCGGCGTGCTGACGGTGTTCTTCACCGTGGCGTACAAGAGCATCCTGCCCCGGCTGGTGCCGGCGGACCGGCTCGTCGAGGGCAACGCCCGGCTCACCGTCAGCCAGGACTCGGCCCAGCTGGTCGGGCCGACCGTCGGCGGGACCCTGACCGGGCTCGTCGGCGCGGCGATGACCTTTCTCGGCACCGCGCTCGCCTTCGTGGTCAGCGCGGTGACGCTGCTGCTGATCCGGCCGCCGGCCGCCGCCCGGCCCGCCACCGGTGCTCGGGTGCCGGTGCGGGCCGCCCTCACCGAGGGGCTGGGGTTCATCCGCCGGCAGCCCATCCTGCTGTCGATCCTGGCCTGCGTCACCACGTCCAACTTCTTCGCCATCGCGACGAGCTCACTGGAGGTCACCTTCCTCGTCCGTGAGCTGCACGCCTCTCCGGCGATGGTCGGCGTGGTCTTCTCCCTCGGCGCGGTCGGTGGGCTGGTCACCGGCGCGTTGGCCGACCGGCTCTCCCGGTGGATCGGCTCGGCGCGGGTGATCTGGGTCGCGATGGCCGCCCCGGGGCCGCTCTACCTGCTCGTGCCGCTGGCCCGGCCCGGCTGGGGGCTGGTGCTGTACGCCGTCGGCCTCGCCGCGTTCTCCGCCAATGCGGTGCTGTTCAACGTCGCCATCCTGTCGTACCGGCAGCGCGTCACCCCGCCGGAGCTCCTCGGCCGGGTCACCGCCTCGTTCCTGTGGATCTGCTTCGGGGTGGTCCCGCTCGGCGCGCTCTTCGGCGGGACGCTCGGCAGCCAGTGGGCGCTGCGGCCGGCGCTGGTGGTCTGCGCGCTGGGCACCTGGAGCGCGGCGCTCTTCGTCGTCCTCTCGCCACTGCGGCGGATGCGCGACCTGCCGGCGGACCGACCTCCACTTCAGAGCCCGCAAACGCCCCGCTGACCCGGCAGCCGCGGAGCGCGACAGCCGCAGCCGGAAGCGGCCGCGTCGGCGAGGGGCCCGCCCCGGCGGGCGCCGGTGGGCTTTCGCGCCGGCACGGGTTGCCCGTACGGTGTCCGACGGACATCCGGCGGGCCCCCGCCGACGATCGCGGAGGTTCCCACGTGCGCACCCGGCTCTGCCTCGCCGCCTCGGCCGTCCTGCTGACCACCGGCTGCGGCGGTGAGCCGGAGCCGGTGGCCGTCCCCCCGGTGGAGCCGGTGACCGTCGAGGTGGCCGCCGCCTCCTCCGGCGGCGCCTGCCGGCTGCTGGACTTCGCGGTGATCGAGGAGCACGCCGGCGTCCGCTTCGCGGTGGCCGCCGCCAGTGACAAGGGCGACACCCACACCTGCGTGGTACGCGCCGCCGGCGCCACGTTGCCCGAGCTGACCCTGACGGTCACCGACACCTCGATCGACGTGCCGACCTTCACCGCCGACGTGCAGCCCAAGGGGGCGACCAAGGTGTCGAAGCTGGGCCAGGTCGCCTACCGCCGCGCGCTCGCCAAGACGGCGAAGCACGGGCCGGTGGCCGAGGTGGGCTGGCTCGCCGCCGAGGACCGGCTGGCCACCCTGCACTGGACCTGCGAGCCGGGCGCGGCGAAGGGCGAGGCCGAGGAGCTGGCGGGCAAGCTGGTCACCCTGGCCAGGAAGATCGACACCCGGGCGATGTGAGGCCCGAGGCGGGTCAGTGGGCGGCGACGAAGACCCGGGACGCGACCTCGCGGGGCAGCCGGATCCGCTCGCCTGAACGGTCGATGAACACCCCGTCCCGCTCCTGGGCGACGGTGACCGTGGCGCCCGGGTCGACCCCGGCGGCGTGCAGCTGGCGCAGCACGTCGGCGTCGGTCTGCACGCTTTCGCAGATCCGCCGCACCACGACCGGCCCGGAGAGGCCGGGGAAGGCGAGGTTCCGTTCACCCTCGACGGTGTCGGCGGCCTCGGGCTCCGGCGAGCCCAGCTCCTCCAGCCCCGGGATCGGGTTGCCGTACGGCGAGCGGGTGGGGCGGTTGAGCAGGTCGTAGACCCGCTTCTCGACGGCGTCGCTCATCACGTGCTCCCACCGGCAGGCCTCTTCGTGGGCCTCCTCGTAGGGCATCCCGATGACGTTGACCAGCAGCAACTCGGCGAGGCGGTGCTTGCGCATCACGGAGACGGCGTGGCCGCGACCCAGTGGGGTGAGCGTCAGCTGCCGGTCGCCCTCGACGGTGAGCAGGCCGTCGCGCTCCATCCGGGCGACGGTCTGGCTGACGGTGGGCCCGCTCTGCCGCAGCCGCTCGGCGATCCGGGCGCGCAGCGGCGGCACACCTTCCTCTTCGAGCTCGAGGATGGTGCGAAGGTACATCTCGGTCGTATCGACCAGGTCATGCTTCACGTCTGCGGCCTCCCGGTGGTCGATGCTACCCCGGGCGGCCCACCAATGACCGCCGGCGAACCGCGAGGTCGCTGCCCCGATGGTGTTGACTGGTCGTCATGTCCGGAACAGAGGCGCCGCTGACCGAGGCCGCGCAGCTCGCCGCCGCGCTCGCCGAGCCCGACCCGCCCACCCTGCTCGACGTGCGCTGGCGCCTGGCCGGCCCGCCCGGCCGGGACGACTACGCCGCAGGTCACCTGCCCGGCGCGGTCTTCGTCGACCTGGACACCGCGCTCTGCGGCCCGCCCGGCGCGGCCGGCCGGCACCCGCTGCCCGACCCGGCCGCCCTGGAGGCCGCGCTGCGGGCCGCCGGCGTCCGTGCCGGTCACCCCGTCGTGGTGTACGACGGCGGCGACGGCATGGCCGCCGCCCGCGCCTGGTGGACCCTGCGCTGGGCCGGACACCGGCCGGTACGGCTGCTGCACGGTGGCTGGCCGGCCTGGCTCGCCGCCGGCCTGCCCACCTCCACCGAGGTGCCCACCCCGCCCCCGGGTGACGTGACCGTCTGCCCCGGCGACCTGCCGGTGCTGGACACCGCCGCCGCGGCGCAGCTCGCCGCCGCCGACGAGGGGGTCCTGCTCGACGTCCGGGCCGCGCCCCGCTACCGGGGCGAGACCGAGCCGATCGACCCCGTCGCCGGGCACGTGCCGGGCGCGGTGAACCTGCCGGCCCCGGAGTATGTCACCGAGGGCCGCTTCCCGGCCGCCGAGGCGCTACGCGAGCGGTTCGCCGCCGCCGGCGTGACCGAGGGCTCGCCGGTCGGGGCGTACTGCGGATCGGGAGTGACCGCCGCGCAGGCGGTGCTCGCCCTGCACCTGGCGGGGCGGCCGGACGCCGCCCTCTACGTCGGCTCGTGGAGCAACTGGGTCGCCGACCCGGACCGGCCGGTGGCCACCGGGGAGACACCACGCCGCTGAGCAGCGCGTGCGGTGGGCGGCCGCCGGCGCTCATGCGACGATGACCCCATGTCGGACGACACGGTGGTGGTGTGGGACGAGGCGCTGCTCGCCTACGACATGGGCGAGCACCCGCTGAACCCGGTGCGGGTCGAGCTGACCGTCGCGTTGGCCCGTGAGCTGGGTGTCCTGGACCGGCCGGGGGTCCGGATGGTCCGGCCGGCGCCGGCCGACGAGGCGCTGCTGACCCGGGTGCACCAGCCGGACTACCTGGACGCCGTCCGGGCCGCGCCCCGCGACCCGCACTTCGCCGGGTACGGGCTGGGTACCTCGGACAACCCCGTCTTCGAGGGGATGCACGAGTCCAGCGCGCTGATAGCCGGGGCCAGCGTCGCCGCCGCCGAGGCGGTCTGGCGGGGCGAGGCGCGCCGCGCGGTGAGCGTGGCGGGTGGGCTGCACCACGCCATGCCGGACCGGGCCGCCGGCTTCTGCGTCTACAACGACCCGGCGGTGGCCATCGCCCGCCTGCTCGACCTGGGCGCCGAGCGGGTCGCCTACGTGGACGTGGACGTGCACCACGGCGACGGCGTGCAGGAGATCTTCTACCGCGACCCCCGGGTGCTGACGGTCAGCCTGCACGAGACCCCGCTGGCGCTCTTCCCCGGCACCGGCTTCCCCGACGAGACCGGGGGTCCGGGCGCCGAGGGCAGCGCGGTCAACATGCCGCTGCCGCCCGGCGTCGACGACGCCGGCTGGCAGCGCGCCTTCCACGCGATCGTGCCGTCGGTGCTGCGCGCGTTCCGGCCGCAGATCCTGGTCACCCAGTGCGGCGCGGACGGGCACCGGGTCGACCCGCTGGCCGACCTGCACCTCACCGTCGACGGGCAGCGCGCCACCTACCTGGCCCTGCGGGCGCTCGCCGACGAGCTCTGCGAGGGCCGCTGGGTGGCCACCGGCGGTGGCGGGTACGCGCTGGTCGAGGTGGTGCCCCGGGCGTGGACGCACCTGCTGGCCATCGCCGGCGGCGACCCGATCGCGCCGGCCACGCTGACCCCGCCGGCCTGGCGGGAACTGGCCGCGAAGCGGCTGCCCGGCCGGGAGATCCCGCTGCGGATGACCGACGACGCCGACCCGGCGTACGAGCCGTGGCAGCCGACCGGCGAGCCGAACTCCGTGGACCGGGCGATCGCCGCCACCCGCAAGGCGGTCTTCCCGCTGCTCGGGCTCGATCCGCACGATCCACGCGACTGAGCCGGGACCTGGGGAGGGACCGACCGGTGACCACTGTCGAGCAACCGGTGGACGTGCTGCTCAGCGACGGCAGCACCGTCCAGCTGCGCCCGATCCGCCCACAGGACGCGGCGGAGATCGTGGCGATGCACTCGCGCTTCTCCGAGCGCACCCGCTACCTGCGCTACTTCTCCCCGTACCCGCGCATCCCCGACCGGGACCTGCGGCGCTTCGTCAACGTCGACCACCGCAACCGGGAGGCGTTCGTGGTGCTCGCCGGCGGCCGGATCGTCGCCGTCGGCCGGTACGAGCGGCTCGGTCCGGAGGCCCCGGAGGCCGAGGTGGCGTTCGTGGTCGAGGACGCGTACCAGGGCCGGGGGATCGGCTCGGTGCTGATGGAGCACCTGGCCGACGCGGCCCGGCGCGTCGGCATCGTGCACTTCGTCGCCGAGGTGCTCCCCGCCAACGGCGCGATGCTGCGGGTCTTCTCCGACTTCGGCTACCAGGTCCAGCGCCAGTACGCCGACGGCGTGGTGCACCTGAGCTTCCCGATCGCCCCCACCGAGTCCACCCTGGAGGTGCAGCGCGGCCGGGAACACCGCACCGAGGCCCGCTCGATCGCCCGGCTGCTCGCCCCGCGCGGCATCGCCGTCTACGGCGCCAGCGCCACCGGCCAGGGCGTCGGCGCGGCGGTGCTCGGGCACCTGCGTGACGGCGGCTACCCCGGCGCGATCGTGCCGGTGCATCCCAGCGCGGCCACCGTGGCCGGGCTGCCCGCGTACCCGTCGGCGGCCGACGCCGGTCTCGACGTCGACCTCGCGGTCGTCGCGGTGGCCCCCGACGCGGCACCGCTGGTGGTCGCGGACGCCGCCGCCGCCGGCGCGCACGGCCTGGTGGTCATCTCCGCCGGCTTCGCCGAGGCCGGGCCGGGCGGCGCGGCGGCGCAGCGCGCGCTGGTCCGCGCCGCGCACGCCGCCGGCATGCGCGTGGTCGGCCCGAACTGCCTGGGCGTGGCCAACACCGACGACAAGGTACGCCTCAACGCCACACTCGCCCCCGTCCTGCCGGCACCCGGCCGGGTCGGCCTGTTCAGTCAGTCCGGCGTGTTCGGGGTGGCGCTGCTCGCCGAGGCACAGCGGCGCGGCCTCGGCCTGTCCAGCTTCGTCTCGGCCGGCAACCGGGCCGACGTCTCCGGCAACGACCTGCTCCAGTACTGGCAGGACGACCCGGGCACCGACGTGATCCTGCTCTACCTGGAAACCTTCGGTAACCCGCGCAAGTTCGCCCGGCTGGCCCGGCGGATCGGCCGGGACAAGCCGGTGGTGGCGCTCGCCTCGCTGGCCCGCCCGGCCGGCCTCGGCGCGGGGCCGGCGCTGGACGCCGCCGCGGTCAGCGCGCTGTTCGCCCAGTCCGGGGTGATCCGGGTGGACACCGTCGCCGAGCTGCTCGACGTCGGCGTGCTGCTGGCCCACCAGCCGCTGCCCGCCGGCCCCCGCGTCGGCGTGGTCGGCAACTCCTCGGCGTTGACCGGGCTCGCCGCCACCGCCTGCGCCGCCCAGGGGCTCACCGTCGCCGACGGGTACCCGCGCGACGTCGGCCCGCACGCCGGCGCGGCCGAGTTCACCGCGGCGCTGGCCGAGGCCACCGCCGACCCGGGGGTGGACGCCCTGGTCGCCGTCTTCGCCCCGCCGCTGCCCGGCCAGCTCACCATGGAGGAGGCGGACTTCACCGCGGCCCTGCCGACCGCGCTCGCCGCCGGCAAGCCTACCGTGGCGACGTTCCTGGCCGGCCGGGTGCCGGCCGGGGTGCCGGCGTACCCGAGCGTGGAGGAGGCGGTGCGGGCGCTGGCCCGGGTCACCAGGTACGCCGCCTGGCTGCGCCGGGACCCGGGCACGCTGCCCGACCTGCCCCGGGTGGATCCCGCCGCCGGGCAGGCCGCGCTGCGCGCCGACGGCGCCGACCCGGCCGGGCTGCTCGCCGCGTACGGGATCGACGTGGTCGGGTCGACGCCGGCCGCCTCCGCCGACGAGGCGGTCGCCGCCGCGCAACGGCTCGGCTGGCCGGTGGCGCTCAAGGCCGCCGACCCCGGCCTGCGGCACCGCCTCGACCTCGGCGCCGTACGCCTCGACCTGGCCGACCCGGTCGCGCTGCGCCGCGCGTACGCCGAGATGGCCCTGGACTTCGGTGCGGACGTGCTGGTCCAGCCGATGGTCCCGCCTGGGGTGGCGTGCGTGGTGGAGCTGATGGAGGACCTGGCGTTCGGGCCGGTGGTCGGCTTCGGCCTCGGCGGCGTCGCCACCGAGCTGCTCGGCGACCGGGCCTGGCGGGCGGTGCCGTTGACCGACCGGGATGCCGCCGAGCTGGTCGACGAGCCGCGGGCCGGGCCGCTGCTGCGCGGGCACCGGGGCGCCGCGCCGGTGGACCGGGCCGCCCTGGTCGACCTGCTGCTGCGGGTCGGGCGGCTCGCCGACGAGCAGCCCCGGATCCGGTCGCTGACGTTGAACCCGGTGCTGGCCCGGCCCGACGGCATCTCGGTGCTGCACGCCAGCGTGCGGATCGGCTCGGCGGGCGCCCGGCCGGACACCGGCCCCCGCCGGCTCTGAGCCCGGCTCAGCCCCGGCTGGCGTCGCTGACCGGCACCACCACCACTTCCAAAGTCCAGTTCATCCGCTCGACCCTGCCCGATCGGTACGACATCGCCGAAGCCGGCACACGGGAAGGCCTCGGCGAACCGCCGGGGCCTTCCCGCCGGGGTGGGTCAGCAGGCGTACGCCTCCAGGCGCTGCGCCCGCTCCGGGGCGCGCAGCTTCAGCAGCGTCACCTTCTCGATCTGCCGGATCCGCTCCCGGGACAGGCCGAACTCCCTGCCCACCTCGTCCAGGGTGCGCTGCCGGCCGTCGTCCAGGCCGAACCGCAGCCGGATCACCGCCTGCTCCCGCTGGGAGAGGGTGGCCAGCACGATGCGCACCTCGTTGCGCAGCTCGCCGTTGGCGGCCGCGTCACCCGGCTCCGCCCGCGGGTCCACCGCCGCGACGAAGTCACCCAACGCGCTCTCGCCGTCCTCGCCGACGGCCTGGTCCAGGCTGACCGGCTCCCGGTCGTACGAGATCAGCTCGATCACCTGGAACTCGGGGATCTCCAGGGCGACGGCCACCTCGGCCACGGTGGGCTCCCGGCCCAGCGCGACCGACAGCTCGCGGCGGACCCGGACCATGCGGTTGACCTGCTCGACCATGTGCACCGGGATGCGGATGGTGCGGGCCTGGTCGGCCATGGCCCGGGTGATCGCCTGCCGGATCCACCAGGTGGCGTACGTGGAGAACTTGTAGCCCTTGGCGTAGTCGAACTTCTCCACCGCGCGGATCAGCCCCAGGTTGCCCTCCTGGATCAGGTCCAGGAACGCCATCCCGCGCCCGGTGTAGCGCTTGGCGATGCTCACCACCAGCCGCAGGTTCGCCTCCAGCAGGTGGTCCTTGGCGGCGCGGCCCTGCGCCACGACCAGCTCCAGGTCGCTCTTCAGCTCGGCGGAGACCGGGGTGCAGGCGGAGAGCTTCTCCTCGGCGAACAGCCCCGCCTCGATCCGCTTCGCCAGCTCGACCTCCTGCGCGGCGGTCAGCAGTTTCGTCCGGCCGATCCCGTTGAGGTACGCCCGGACGAGGTCGGTGGAGATGCCGCGCTCGTCGGTGGCGTCCAGGTCGGTCAGGGTCTCCGTGCCGTGCTCGGCGTCGATGGTGGCGGCCGGGCGCGCCTGGTTCTCGATCATCTGCAGGGCCATCTCAGTCTCTCCCCGTATCCGCTTCTGTGCCGCGTACCGGCCCCAGTGGTGCCGGTGACAGACAGCTTTCCAACCGGGGCGTGAAACGGGAGTGAGGCGATCGGGGACCCGACAGCAATCGGTCGGCTGCCGGGTGTCGTCACCGGGCCCGCTTGCCGGATCCGGTTACCGTGCCAGCGGTCGGCCACCGGGGCCGGCCGGGACAGGCAACGGAGGACGTGGTGGTCTTCAAGCGGCTCATGCAGGCGATGGGTGTGGGTGGACCGTCGGTGGAAACCGTGCTGGCCAGCCCCCACTGCCGTCCCGGCGGTCAGCTGGAGGGGCGGATCCAGGTGGCCGGCGGGGACCACCAGGTCGACGTCTCCTACGTGGCCCTCGGGCTGGTCACCCGGGTCGAGGTGGAGAGCGGCGACTCCGAGTACGACACCACGCAGGAGTTCGGCCGCCACCAGGTCACCGGCGCGTTCCGGCTGGAGCCCGGGCAGCGGTACGACATCCCGTTCCGCTTCGACGTGCCCTGGGAGACCCCGCTGACCGACCTGTACGGGCAGCACCTGCACGGGATGACGATGGGTCTGCGTACCGAGTTGGAGGTGGCGCGGGCGGTCGACTCAGGTGACCTGGACCCGGTGGCGGTGCATCCGCTGCCGGCGCAGGAGCGGCTGCTGGAGGCGCTGCTGCGGCTGGGCTTCCGGTTCTCCCGGGCCGACGTCGAGCGGGGGCACATCTACGGCGTACGGCAGAGCCTGCCGTTCTACCAGGAGATCGAGTTCCATCCGGCGCCGCCGTACGCCCGCGCGATCAACCAGCTGGAACTGACCTTCGTCACCGGGCCGCAGCAGACCCAGGTGGTGCTGGAGATCGACAAGCGGGGCGGTGTCTTCACCGAGGGCCGCGACGCCTTCGGCCGCTTCACCGTCGACCACGCCACCCTGGACCGCACCGACTGGGCGGCCCAGCTCGACGCCTGGCTCCGCCAGTCCATCCAACGCCGCGGCCTCTTCTCCTGACCGTCCACCCCGGCCCCGGGGCTGGGGCCGGGGCTGGGGGTGGGGCTGGGGGTGGGCGGGGTCAGAGGTCGAGGAGGAGGGTGCGGGGGCCCACGTTGACGCTCTCCACGAGCATGTGGGCGCGGAAGCGGCCGGTCTCCACCTTGGCGCCGCGGTCCCGCAGCGCCTCCACCACGGCGGTCACCAGTGGTTCCGCCACCTCGGCGGGGGCGGCGGCGGTCCAGCCCGGTCGTCTGCCCCTGCGGGCGTCGCCGTAGAGGGTGAACTGGCTGACCACCAGGATGGGGGCGCCGGTGTCGGCGGCGCTCCTGTCGTCGTCGAGGATCCGCAGCTCGTGCACCTTGCGGGCCATCGTCTGCGCCACCAGCGCCGTGTCGGTGTGGGTCACCCCGAGCAGCACCAGCAGGCCGTCGCTGATCTCGCCGACCACCTCGCCGTCCACGGTGACGCTGGCCTGGGCGACCGTCTGCACGACCGCCCGCATCAGCCCACCACCCCGATGCCGTCGCGAGCGGCCGACCTCGCGCGGATGCCGGCGTCGGTGCGCGTCGCCGCGCGCATCACGCGTCCACCGGCTCGATGATGCCGCGTTCGACCAGGTGCGCCACGATCGGGCCGGCCGCCTCGGCCAGCTCCTGCGGGGTGACGTCGTGCGCGGCGGCCAACAGGGCGAGCTGGTCGCGCAGCGCCAGCCGGCCGTCGCACCCGCCGACGAGGGCCAGCACCAGCGGGTCGATCTCCTCGGTCCAGCGCAGCCCGTGCGGCATCGCGAGGACCTGCCGGTCCACCGCCCAACCCTCCTCGCCCATGGTGGCCTCCTGCCGCAGCTGGAGCCCCCGGGCGGCCCGGTAGCGCTCGGCGAGCAGCGCGTCGGTGTCGCGTACCCGGAGGAAGTCCTGGCGGTCGAACCAGGTGGCGATGCGGTCGCCCATCGGCGGTTCCACCCGCTGGCGCAGGTCCTCCACCCGGACCACCGGGTCGGCGTGCCCGCCGCGGCGCAGCGAGACGATGCCGAAGCCGATCGCCTCCACCTTGTGCGCGTCGAACCAGTCCAGCCAGGCCGCCATCCGCTGCGGGTCGGCCGCCTCACCGACGTCGGTGAGCCAGAGGTTGACGTACGCCATCGGGTCGGCCACCTCGCGCTGGACCACCCAGGCGTCCAGGCCGGTGCCGGCGAACCACCCGGTCACCCGCTCGTGCCACTCCTCGCCGGCCACGTGCACCCAGTTCGCCAGGTACTGCATGGTGCCGCCCTCGGTGAGCAGGCCTGGCGCGGCGGCGGCCAGCTCGGCACCGATCGCGTCGCCGACCCGCCCGGAGTCCCGGTACACGTGGGTGGTGGTGCCGGGGCCGACCACGAACGGCGGGTTGCTCACCACCAGGTCGAAGCGGCGTCCGGCGACGGGGGCGACCATGTCGCCGCGCAGCAGCTCCCAGTCCTGGCCGTTGAGCGCGGCGGTGGTGGCGGCGAAGCGCAGCGCCCGCTCGGAGACGTCGGTGGCGGTGACCCGGCGGGCGTGGGTGGCCAGGTGCAGCGCCTGCACGCCGGAGCCGGTGCCCAGGTCCAGCGCGGTCTCCACCGGCCGGCGGACGGCGGCGCCGATCAGCGTCTGGGTGGCCCCGCCGATGCCGAGCACGTGTTCGCTGTGCAGCGGCCGGCCGGGGCGGGCGCTGGCCGGCACGTCGGCGAGGACCCACCAGTCGTCGCCGTACGGCTCCAGGTCGACCCCGGCGCGCAGGCCGTCGCCGTGCCGTTCGACCAGCCCCCCGGCGAGCGCCTCGGCGATGTCCAGCGGGGCCAGCGCGGCGGCGACCGCCGCCTCGGGTTCGGTCTGGTCGCAGATGAAGACCCGGATCAGCGTGGCGAGCGGGTCGCGGTCCTCGGTGGCGCGCAGGGCGGCCCGGAAGTCGTTGCGGGCGGCGCCGCCGGTGCCCTGCGGGCCGAGCCGGGCAGCGATGCCGTTCGAGGTGAAGTCCGCTCGGCCCAGCGCGGTCCGCAGCGCCTCGACGCCGGCGGGGGAGAGCAGCATGTCGTGTCGTTTCACGTCGTCATCCTGCCTCCCCGGCGATCCCCGATCGGCCGGCACCCGCGACATCCATACGTGAAGATCAGGTCGCCATGGTGACGTCCCCCGGTGACGAGCTTCGTCAGCAGACCGGCAGCGCCGGCTCGTCCACCGGGGCGGGGCTGGCCTCGGCCGGCCAGGCCCGGGCCGCGCCCTCGACCTGGACCGCCACCTCGGCACCGACCGGGGCCGGGTCGAACTCGTCCCAGACGCGGGCGGTGACCCGGGTGCCGTCGGACAGCCGGAGGGCGACCAGCGCGTCGTGGCCGTGAAAGTCGTGCCGCAGCACCGTCGCGGTCACCGCCTCCGCACCTGACGCCGGGGCGAGACGCAGCTGCTCGGGCCGGACCAGGACGGTCACCGGGCCATCGGGCACGTCGCCGGTGACCGGCAGCGTGCCGAGGGACGAGCGTGCGGCACCGCCCGCCGCGACCGCCGGCAGCAGCACCGCGTCGCCGACGAACCCGGCCACCCACTGGTCGGCCGGCTCCCGGTAGAGCGTGGTCGGCGCGGCGAACTGCACCACCCGCCCGGACCGCAGCACCACCACCCGGTCCGCCACCGACAGGGCCTCGCCCTGGTCGTGGGTGACCAGCACGCCGGTCGCCCCGTCGGCCCGCAGCGCCTCCCGGACGTCGTGCCGCAGCCCGGCCCGCAGCCCGGCGTCGAGCGCGCTGAACGGCTCGTCCAGCAGCACCAGCGACGGGCGCGGGGCCAGCGCCCGGGCCACCGCGACCCGCTGCTGCTGGCCGCCGGAGAGCTGGTGCGGCATCCGGTCGCCGTACCCGGCGAGCCCGACCAGGGCCAGCACCTCGTCCACCCGGTCCCCCCGCCGGTCGGCGCGGTCCAGCCCGTACGCGATGTTCGCCGCCACGGTGAGGTGCGGGAAGAGGGCGCCCTCCTGCGGCACCACAGCGATCCGGCGGCGGTGCGCCGGCAGGTGCCGACCCGGGCCGGCGACCTCGCGTCCGTCGACCCGGATCTGCCCGGCGTCGAGGCGTTCGAAGCCGGCCAGGCAGCGCAGCAGGGTGGTCTTGCCGCAGCCGGACGGGCCGAGGACGGCGGTCAGCGCGCCCGCCGGGACGGTCAGGTCCACCCCGTCCAGGGCGGTGACCGGGCCGTACCGCTTGACGACCCCGGTCAGCACGACATCACTCATCGGTCCTCCTTGTCCAGCAGGCCGCCCCGGGCGACCAGCCACCAGGTGGGCAGCGCCGAGATGACCACCAGCAGCGCCGCGTAGGGGGCGGCGGCCGCGTACGCCCCGACGGAGGTGGCCGTCCACAGCTCGGTGGCCAGGGTGTCGGTGCCGGTGGGGCGCAGCAGCAGGGTGGCCGGGAGTTCCTTCATGCCGGTGAGGAAGACCAGGGCCGCCCCCGCCCCGATCCCCGGCAGGGTCAGTGGCAGGGTGACCGTGCGCAGCACGGCCAGCGGCCCGCGCCCCAGCGAGCGGGCCACCTCCTCCAGGCCGGGCGGGGCCTGGGCGGCGGCGCCGGCCACCGCGCCGACGGCCAGTGGCAGGAAGAGCGTCGCGTAGGCGAGCGCCAGCAGCCACGGCGTCTGGTACAGCGGGTACGCCACGTTGATGCCGAAGAAGATGAGCGACAGCCCGATCACCACGCCGGGCAGGGCGTGGGCCAGGTAGGCGAGCCGGTCCAGCACGGTGGCCAGCGGGCCCGGGGCGCGCGCGGTGAGCAGCCCCACCGGCAGGGCCAGCAGCATGGTCAGCGCGGCGCCGGCCAGCGACAGCCAGAGCGAGTTGCCGGCGGCGGCGGCCACCTCGCCGAGCGCGCCGGGGCGGGACACCCCGCTGACCAGCCGGTGGGCCAGGCTCACCGCCGGCACGCCGAGCGCCAGCGCGGCCACCGCGAGCAGCGCGGCGAGCGCCGGCCAGCGGGCCGGGCCGAGGCGCAGCCGGGCGGCGGGGCGGCGGGCGCCGCCGAGGCGGGCGTACCGGGCGCCGCGGCGGCGGGTGGCGGTCTCCCCGGCCAGCAGCAGCACGGTCAGCGCCACCAGCACGCTGGAGAGCACCAGCGCGCCGGTGCGGTCGAAGCCCAGGTCGAAGGCGACGAAGATGGCCCGGGTGAAGGTGTCGGCGCGCAGGATCGACACCGCGCCGAAGTCGGCCAGCACGTAGAGCGCGACGAGCAGCGCCCCGGCGGCGGTAGCCGGGCGGATCTGGCGCAACGTGACGTCGGTGAAGGTGCGCCAGCCGCCCCGGCCCAGCGAGCGGGAGACCTCCTCCTGCGCCGGGTCCGCGCCGCGCAGGGCCGCCGCGACCGGCAGGAAGACGTACGGGTACGAGCAGAGGGTCAGCACCAACGCGGCCGGCCAGAACCCCTCCAGCCGGTCGAACAGCGAGACCCAGGCGAACGCGGCGATGTAGGTGGGCACGGCCAGCGGCAGCGCGGCGAGCACGGCGAAGGCCCGCCGGCCGGGCAGGTCGGTCCGGGTCACCAGCCAGGCGGCGCCGACGCCGAGCAGCACGCAGGCGGTGGTGACCACGGCGGCCAGCCCGAGGCTGCGTACCGCGAGCAGCCCGACCCGCTCGGTCCACAGCTCCGCGACGATCCGGTCGAGGCCCGCCTCGGCGGTGCGTACCGCGAGGTAGACCAGCGGGATCAGGGCCACCGCGACCGCGACGGTCGAGGCCGCGAGCAGCGCCGGGCGCGGCGCCAGCCGGCGCAGCGATCCGGGTACGCCGAAGCGGGCCGACCCGGTACGGGCCGGCCCGGCGCCTTCGGTGGTGGTCGGGGCGGTCAGGGTACGAGCCCCGAGTCCTTGATCAGGCTGATCGTGGCGTCCAGCGTGTCCAGGTCGTTGAGGTCGATGTCCGGGGTGTCCAGGTCGGCCAGCGGCGGCACGCCGGCCGGGGCGGCGACCCCGTCGACCACCGGGTACTCGAAGGTCTGCTCGGCGAAGTACCGCTGCGACTCCGGGTTGAGCAGGAAGTCCACGAAGGCCTTGGTGTCCGGGTCCTCGGCGGAGCGCTTGAGCACGCCCACGCCGGCGACGTTGACCAGCGCGCCGGTGTCCCCACCGGGGAAGAAGTGCAGCTTCGCCCTGAGCGCGTCCGGCGTGCTGCCCTTCTCCTTGGCCACCTCGCCGAGGTAGTAGTGGTTGACCAGGCCGACCGGGACGGTGCCCCGGTCGACGTCCTCCACGATCTTGACGTTGCTGTCCCGGATCTGCGGCTCGTTGGCCTTGAGGCCGGCGAGGAAGTCCTTCGCCTTCTGGTCGCCGTGCTGGACCCGGATCGCGGTGACGAACGCCTGGAACGAGGCGTTGGTCGGAGCGACGCCGATCTTGCCCTTCCACTTCGGGTCGGTCAGCTCGAAGACCGACTTCGGCAGCTCCGCGGCGGGGACGGCGTCGGCGTTGTAGGCGAGCACCCGGGAGCGGGCGCTGACGCCGACCCACTGGCCGTTGCGGGCCCGGTAGGGCTGCGGCACCTTCTCCAGGTCTGCGGCGGGCAGCGGGGCGAACATGTCCCGCTTGGCGACCGCGCCGAGGGCGCCGGCGTCCTGGGCGAAGAAGGCGTCGGCCGGGGACTTGCCGCCCTCCTCGACCAGCTGGGCGGCGAGCTGGGCGGTGGTGGCGTACCGGGTCTTCACGGTGATGCCGGTCTGCGCGGTGAAGCGGTCCACCAGTGGCTTGACCAGCTGCTCGTTGCGGCCGCTGTAGACGGTGATGGTCTTGTCGCCGGGCTTGCCGGAGTCGGCGGCGCCGTCCTCGCCGGAACCGCAGGCGACCAGGCCGAACGAGAGCAGGCCGGCGGCGACGGTGGCCGCGAGGGACCTGCGGGCGGGGACGGACACTGGGGACTCCTTCGGCTCCGGCCGGCGGGCCCTCCGCCGACGGGGAGAAGTTAGCACAGGCTAACCTCAGTCTCCCTGTGGGTTCGGCACCCGCCCGGGGAGTCGACGCCGGTCCCGCCGCGGCGACCGGCAGGATGGGCACATGACGCTCTCGCTGCCCATCGACCCCGAGGCCAACCGGCTGCTGGAGCGCAGCCCGCTGGCCCTGCTCACCGGCATGGTGCTCGACCAGCAGATCCCCCTCGAGAAGGCGTTCACCTCGCCGTACGTGCTGGCCCAGCGGCTCGGCCACGAGCCGGACGCCCGGGAGCTGGCCGGGCACGACCCGGAGGCGCTGGTCGAGGTCTTCGCCCGGCCACCGGCGCTGCACCGCTTCCCGAAGGCGATGGCCGCCCGGGTGCAGCAGGTGTGCCAGGTGCTGGTCGACCGGTACGACGGGGACGCCGCCCGGCTCTGGTCGGACGCTGCGGACGGGCGGGAGCTGCTGCGCCGGATCGGCGAGCTGCCCGGCTTCGGCAAGCAGAAGGCGCAGATCTTCGTCGCCCTGCTCGGCAAGCGGTACGACGTGCGCCCGGAGGGCTGGCGGGAGGCGGCCGGCGGGTACGGCGAACCGGAGGCGTACCGGTCGGTGGCCGACATCACCGACCCGGAGTCGCTGCGCCGGGTGCGCGAGTTCAAGCAGGCGGCCAAGGCGGCGGCCAGGGCGGCGAAGGGGTGACGCGACCGGCCCGCGCCGGCTCGTGGAAATCCGCGACGGCGTCGGGCGGGCCGGCCGGCTCAGGCAGCGGTGGGGCGGGAGAGCGAGGCCAGCGCCCGCCGCACGTCGGCGAGGGAGACGGTGGCCGAGTCGTCCAGGTCGGCCAGCCCGGCCTCGATCCACTGCCGCATCAGCGTGGTGACGCCGATGCCCCGTGCCTCGGCGGCCGTCCGGACCCGCTCGTACGTCTCCAGCGGCAGGCGTACCGAACGGCTGACCATGGGCACGTCGCTGTCGGGGGTGGGCAGCTCCACGGGCTGGCTCTCGTCGATCAGCTCGGCGAACGCGTCGTCGCCGCCGTGGAACCGCTTGGTCGCCTCGTCACGGTTCATCGTGACCGCCTCCTCGTCGGCGATCCCTCCGCACGGCCTCGTCGTAGCGCTTGGCCTCGACGTCGCTCAGTTCGCGGGCGGAGAGGATGTCCCAGTCGTTGTCGGTGCCGTCGGCCTCGTCCAGCAGCACGGCCAGTCGCCTGCCGCGGCGACACGCCGCGTAGACGACCATCACGTCGTCGCCCAGATGCCGGATCACCCGGCGGGTGCTGTGCAGGGCCTCCCAGACTTCCCCGGGCGTGACGTCGTAGACCCGCAGGTTGGCCAACGCCTCGTCGGTGAAGCTGAACCGGCTGCCCACGGGCGGAGCGTACCACGGGCGTAACACGTGGTCGGATGAGCTGATTTTCGCTGATCACGGCCCGGCAGTGACAGGATGGGTCGTAACCCCCTCGAGGAGGTCCGTGGTGAAGCGTCAGGCGTACCAGCCGATCCTGATCACCGACGCCTCGCGCAGCCAGGACGACCAGCTCACCAGCCGGCAGAAGCGCTACGTGCTGATGATGGGCATCCGGGTGGCCTGCGTGATCGTCGGCGCGATCCTCGTCGGCACGAAGGCCCCTCTGCTCTGGCTCTGGCTGCCGCTGGTCGCCCTGGGCATGATCCTCATCCCCTGGCTGGCCGTGCTGTTGGCCAACGACCGCCCGCCGAAGGAGCAGCACCGGCTGGCCGGGAAGTTCCAGACCCGCCGGCGCGACGAGACCCCGCCCATGAGCCTGACCGCCGAGGAGCGGCCGCACAAGGTCATCGACGCCGAACCCTGACCGGTGCGGGCCGGGAGCCGGTCGGCTCCCGGCCCACCGTCAGCCCGCCGGCCGGGCGCCCACCGTCGAGACGGCCAGCGCGCCGAGGTCGCCGGCCCGGCCCAGTGCCGCCCGGGGCTCCGCGCCGCCCAGCCAGGCGGTCAGCAGGCCCGCCGCGAAGGCGTCGCCCGCACCGGTGACGTCGACCACCGCGACCCGCCGGGCCGGCGCCACGCTCACCGTCGCGCTCCGGTCGACCCAGACCGCGCCGGCCTCGCCCCGCTTCACCACCACCCGCCGGGCCGACACCGACAGCGCCCGCGCCTGCGCCCCCGGGTCCAGCCCGCCGGCCAGCACGCCCGCCTCGTCCGCGTTGACCAGCAGCAGGTCGACGTCGCGTACCCAGGACAGGAAGGCCGCCGCGCCGACCCGCCGCAGCGGCGCCGCGGAGGCCGCGTCGACGCTGGTGGTGAGCCCGCGCCCGCGGGCGGCGGCGAGCGCCGCGAGCCCGGCTGGTCGCGACGCGGCGTCCAGCAGGCAGTACCCGGACAGGTGCAGGTGCCCGGCGTCGAGCGCCGCGGCCAGCGTCCGCTCGACGTGCCCGGCGGTCAGCCGCAGGTTGGCGCCCCGCTCGGTGACCATCGTGCGTTCCCCGCCCGTGGCGAGCACGATCACCGTGCCGGTGGCGCAGCTGGGGTGCACCTCGACCGCGCACTCCACGCCGACCCGCTCCAGCTCGGCCACCCGGTCCCGCCCGGCGCTGTCGTCGCCGACCGCGCCCACCAGCGTCACGGGCACGCCCTGGGCGGCGATCCACGCCGCGGTGTTGGCGGCCTGGCCACCGCCGCTGACCTGGATGGTCGCCGGGGTGTCCGAGCCGGTCGCCAGCGGCCCGGCCAGCACCGCCACCACGTCGGTGATGAGGTCACCGACCACGACCACCCGGGACGGGCGGGTCATGCCGGCGAGTCGGTGCGGCGGGTGGCTGCGGCGACGGCGATCCGGGCGGCCAGGTCGGCGTTGCGCAGGATGATCCGCACGTTCACCGCCAGGCTGGCGCCCTCGGTGGCCGAGTGGAAGTGGGCCAGCAGGAACGGGGTCACCGCCTTGCCGGTCACCCCCTCGCGGCCGAGCCGGGCGAGGCCCTCGGCGAGGGTCCGGTCGTGCAACGCCGGGTCGAGCTGCTCGTCCGCCGGGAGCGGGTTGGCCACGATCAGCCCGCCGCCGTGCACGCCCTGCTGCTCCCGGGCGGCCAGCACGTCCGCCACCTGCTCCGGGGAGTCCACCGACCAGTCCAGGTCGAAGCCGGCGTCGGTGAGGTAGAAGCCGGGGAAGCGTCGGGTGCGGTAGCCGATCACCCCGACGCCGAGGGTCTCCAGCCGCTCCAGCGTCGCGCCCACGTCGAGGATCGACTTGACCCCGGCGCAGACCACCGCGATCGGCGTCCGGGCCAGGGTGACCAGGTCGGCGGATTCGTCGAAGGTCTGCGCCGCCTCCCGGTGCACCCCGCCGAGCCCGCCCGTGGCGAAGACGCCGATCCCGGCCGCCGCGGCGACCGCGCTGGTGGCGGCCACCGTGGTGGCGCCGTCCGCGCCGGTGGCGGCGGCCACCGCGAGATCGCGTACGGAGAGTTTGCTCACCCCGTCGGCGGTGGCGAGCCGGGTCAGTTGGGCGTCGTCGAGCCCCGCCACGAGCTCACCGCCGACCATGCCGATGGTGGCCGGGACCGCGCCGGCCTCCCGTACGGCCCGCTCGATCTGGCGGGCCACCCGCAGGTTGTCCGGTCGGGGCAGACCGTGCGAGACGATGGTGCTCTCCAGGGCGACGACGGGTCGGCCGTCGCGCAGGGCATCGGCGACCTCGGCGCCGAGACGGATGTGAAAGTTGGTCACCTCCGTTACCGTACGGGCCGCCGTCGGGGTGGGCTGCGGTGGACCGGCCCCCATCGACCTGCCAAACTGGAAAGTTGGAGGTGTTGTCAGTGAACACACAGGTTCTCGAACGCCCGGAGCTGAAGGACGCGGACACCGGTCCCGAGATGTTCCACTACGTCCGCAAGGAGAAGATCGCCGAGAGTGCCGTCATGGGCACCTTCGTCGTGGCGCTCTGCGGCGAGACGTTTCCGGTGACCAAGGCGGCCAAGCCCGGTTCGCCGGTCTGCCCCAAGTGCAAGGAGATCTACGACTCGTACGGCGAGTGATCCCGGGCGGCCGGTCCGGCCGCCCCCGTACCCTTCAGCGGTGTGACCACCTCCACCGCCCTGCTCTTCGCCGATCTGACCGGGGTGGCCGTCTTCGCCGCCTCCGGGGCGTCCGCGGCGGTGGCCAAACGGCTCGACCTGTTCGGCGTCGTCTTCGTCGGGTTCGTGGCCGCCCTCGGTGGCGGGATCCTCCGGGACCTGGTCATCGACGAGGTGCCCCCGCTGGCCTTCGCCGACTGGCGGTACGCCACCACCGCCGCGGTCACCGCCACCGCCGTCTTCTGGCTGCACCCGCAGCTCGCCCGGCTGCGCACCACCGTGCTGGTGCTGGACGCGGCGGGCCTGGGCCTGTTCACCGTCACCGGCACGCTCAAGGCGCTCGACGTCCAGGTGCCGCCGGTGGGCGCCTGCCTCATCGGCATGCTCACCGCGATCGGCGGCGGGCTGGGCCGGGACCTGCTCACCGCCGAGATCCCGGTGGTGCTGCGCCGGGAGATCTACGCGCTGGCCGCGCTGGCCGGCGCGGTCGCGGTGGCCCTGCTCGACGCGGCCGGACGCGCCGGCACGGTGCCGCTGACCGCGGCGGCCGTGCTGGTCTTCGCTCTGCGGCTGCTGGCGCTGCGGCGGCGCTGGTCGGCCCCGGTGGCCACGCTGCGGCCCCCGAGGACCGGGGTCCCCGGCCCCCAGGGCTGACCCCCCGCCACACCGTGCCGCACGCTCTGCGGCGGCTCGCGGTGGCACCCCGGCCGGGACACCGCAACCCGCCGCAGAGCGGATCGAGCACAGCGCGGGCGGGGGTGGCGGATGTGACCAGCGTGGCGTCGAGTGGGGCGAGCGGCCTTCGCTGGTTATGCTGAGCCGGCCTTCGCGGCATCTTCTGCGCGGAGGCGTTTTCATGGGCGGCGGTACCCGTGGCCCTCGACCGGGGTCCGCCGTCGTGCGGTCGGAGAGGAGCCTTCGCGTGGCAGCCCGGTTGCCGGCGCTCGAGACGTTCCCGCCCCTGCGTGCCTGGCAACGCAAGGCGATGGTGGAGTACCTGCGCCGCCGGACCGAGGAGTTCACCGCGGTCGCCACCCCCGGTGCCGGTAAGACCACCTTCGCCCTGCGGATCGCCGCCGAGCTGCTCGTGGACGGCACCGTCGAGGCGGTCACCGTGGTCGCCCCGACCGAGCACCTGAAGACCCAGTGGGCGGACGCCGCGGCCCGGGTCGGCATCCAGCTCGACGCCGCGTTCCGCAACGCAGACCTGCACTCCTCCGCCGACTTCCACGGCGCGGTCGTCACCTACGCCCAGGTCGGGATGGCCCCGCAGGTGCACCGGCGGCGCACCATGACCCGGCGCACGCTGGTCATCCTCGACGAGATCCACCACGCCGGCGACTCCCGGTCCTGGGGCGACGGCGTCAAGGCGGCCTTCGAGCCCGCGGTACGCCGGCTGATGCTCACCGGTACGCCGTTCCGCTCCGACGACAACCCCATCCCGTTCGTCAGCTACGAGCGCGGCGGTGACGGGCTGCTGCGCTCCCGCGCCGACTCGGTCTACGGCTACGCCGACGCGCTGCGCGACGGCGTGGTCCGGCCGGTGCTCTTCCTGGCGTACTCCGGGGAGACCCGGTGGCGCACCAACGCCGGCGACGAGCTGGCGGCGCGGCTGGGCGAGCCGATGACGCAGGACCTGGTCGCGCAGGCCTGGCGCACCGCTCTGGACCCGACCGGGGACTGGATGCCGCAGGTGCTCCGGGCCGCCGACGCCCGGCTGACCGTGCTGCGCAACGCCGGCATGCCCGACGCCGGCGGCCTCGTCATCGCCAGCGACCAGCAGAACGCCCGCTCGTACGCGAAGCTGATCGAGCAGCTGACCGGCGAGAAGGCCGTCGTGGTGCTCTCCGACGACGTGGGGGCCTCCGCGCGGATCGCGACGTTCGCGGCGTCCGAGCAGCGCTGGCTGGTCGCGGTGCGGATGGTGTCCGAGGGCGTCGACATCCCCCGCCTGGCGGTCGGCGTCTACGCCACCAGCGCCAGCACCCCGCTCTACTTCGCCCAGGCGATCGGGCGCTTCGTGCGGGCCCGCCGGCAGGGGGAGACCGCCTCGGTCTTCCTGCCCAGCGTGCCGCACCTGCTCGGACTGGCCAGCGAGATGGAGGCCGAACGGGACCACGTGCTCGGCAAGCCCAAGGACCGCGAGGGCTTCGACGACGACCTGCTGGAGCGCGCCCAGCGCGACGACCAGGCCAGCGGGGAGCTGGAGAAGCGCTTCACCGCGCTCTCGGCGACCGCCGAGCTGGACCAGGTCATCTTCGACGGTGCGTCGTTCGGCACCGCCGCCCAGGCCGGGACCCCGGAGGAGGAGGAGTACCTCGGCCTGCCCGGTCTGCTCACCGCCGACCAGGTCTCCATGCTGCTGACCAAGCGGCAGGCCGAACAGCTCGCCGCGCAGCGCCGGCGGGCGGCCGCGCGGACCGCTGAGCCGGCCGCTGAGGCCCCGGCGGCGCCGGCGGTACCGATGAGTGCCGCCCAGCGCCGGGTGGCCCTGCGCCGCCAGCTGAACGCCCTGGTGGCCGCCCGGCACCACCGCACCGGCCAGCCGCACGGCAAGATCCACGCTGAGCTGCGCCGGCTCTGCGGCGGCCCGCCCAGCGCCCAGGCGACGATCGAGCAGCTCGAAGAGCGCATCGCCACCATGCAGACCCTCTGACACCCCACCCGCCCCGGGGCACTCCGCCGTCCCGGGCGTCCCGCCGCCAAGATCTGCGCACTTTCCGGGAAAGTGTGGCTGTTCGGCGCGTCGAGGCCACTCTTTCCGTCAAAGTGCGCGGACCTGGGGAGGGCGCGGGGCGCGGCGGGGGAGAGAGCGCACACGAAGCCGGCCGGGAGCCCTGTTGGGCTCCCGGCCGGCTATGTCGTCGTTATGTGGTTGCGGATTCAGATCGCCATCAGATCGGCGCCACGCCAGCTGAACTCCGGGTCCGCCGCGTACCGCACGGTGATCTTCACGAGATCCTCCGCGTACTTGTTCGCGTGGTGCCCACAGAACACCAGCTCGCTCCCACCCGCCAGAGTGATCCGGAGCTTGCCGGCAGCATTGCAGCGGTCGCACCGTTCATCGGCGGCTGGGGGAGCCACCGTCTCGGGCGGCGGCGTGAGGGTCGGGGTCATCGCCTTCCTCCTCTGGTCGTCACCGATGAACACTCTCTTCGGTCGTTGCTCACCCATCGTGCAACACCCTCGTCGGGCCCTGCCTTCCCTGTGTGCCCGCAGGCGACCGAGGTCACACATGGTAGGGAGACAGTGTGCCGTGTGCCAAGGGTGCCACGTCAACGATCACAAACGGGCAACCGACGGATCACCTTTGAGTGTTCTACGGCTGGTGGTCAAACCGACACGGCTGGTTGACGTGAAGGGGTCAGTCCAGGTAGTCGCGGAGCACCTGGGAACGGGATGGGTGCCGCAGCTTGGACATGGTCTTGGACTCGATCTGCCGGATCCGCTCCCGGGTCACGCCGTACACCTGGCCGATCTCGTCCAGGGTGCGCGGCTGACCGTCGGTCAGGCCGAAGCGCAGGCGTACCACGCCCGCCTCACGCTCGGAGAGCGTCTGCAGCACCTGCTGGAGCTGGTCCTGCAGCAGCGAGAAGGAGACTGCGTCGACCGCGACGACGGCCTCCGAGTCCTCGATGAAGTCACCGAGCTGGCTGTCGCCCTCGTCACCGATGGTCTGGTCCAGCGAGATGGGCTCCCGGGCGTACTGCTGGATCTCCAGCACCTTCTCCGGTGTGATGTCCATCTCCTTGGCCAGCTCCTCCGGGGTGGGCTCGCGGCCCAGGTCCTGGAGCAGCTCGCGCTGTATCCGGCCGAGCTTGTTGATCACCTCGACCATGTGCACCGGGATGCGGATGGTGCGGGCCTGGTCGGCCATGGCCCGGGTGATCGCCTGCCGGATCCACCAGGTGGCGTACGTGGAGAACTTGTAGCCCTTGGTGTAGTCGAACTTCTCGACCGCGCGGATCAGACCGAGGTTGCCCTCCTGGATCAGGTCCAGGAAGGCCATGCCGCGGCCGGTGTAGCGCTTGGCCAGCGAGACGACCAGCCGGAGGTTGGCCTCCAGGAGGTGGTTCTTGGCGCGCTCGCCGTCGCGGGAGATCCAGCCCAGATCCCGCTGCATGTCGCGGGTGAGCTTCTCCTCGCCCTCGTCGGCCGCGCGCAGCCGCTCGGCGGCGTAGAGCCCGGCCTCGATCCGCTTGGCGAGCTCCACCTCCTGCTCCGCGTTGAGCAGCGGGACCTTGCCGATCTGCTTGAGGTACGCCCGGACGGAGTCGGCCGAGGCGGTCAGCTCGGCGTCGCGGCGCGCCTGCTTGAGCGCCTCGGACTCCTCGTCGTCCCACTCGAAGTCGTTGTCCGTGGCGGAGCTGGCCGCGTCCGCCTCGGCGGCCTTGGTCAGCTCGGCCGGCTCCTCGACCACCACGTCCTCGATCGCGGCCGCGAGTTCCTCGGGGTCGATGTCGCCCTCGGCGCCCTCGCCCTTGCCGGCAGCCTTGGTGGCCTTGCCGGCCGCAGCCACCGTCGCCTTGGTGGCGCGGGTGGACTTCGTCGCCTTGGCGGCCGGCGCGGCGGCCTTGGCGGCCACCTCGGCGGTGGTGGCGGCCTTGCGCGGCGCCGCCTTGCGCGGGGCGGGCGCCGGGGCCTCCTCGGCGGCGGGCGCCTGCTTGGGAGCGGGCGCGGCGGCCTTCTTGGTGGTCTTGGCGGTGGTGGCCCGGGAGGCTGGGGTGGCGGACCGGGCCGCGGCGACCCGGCGACGGGTGCTGGCCGAGCCGTCCACGACCACGGTCACCCCCGCCTCGGAGAGCGCCCGCAGGATCTTCTTGGCCTGGGCCGGGGTCACCTCAGCGGACTCGACGGTGCGCGCGAGCTGGGCCGACGTCAACTGGCCGCCGGCGCTCTGCGCGTGGGCGATCAGGGTGTCGGTGAGCGAGCGAACGTCGGCGCCGGTCTGGCGGGGTTCTGTCACGAATGACCTTCCGGAGGCGAAGAGCGAGCACGGCCGGGTCGTCCGGCGCAGTGTGGTGCACCGTGCTGGGCGTTGTCGTTGAGGGCCCCCGTGTCCCGGGCCGGCCGTCCGGCGGCGGTCCGTGGCGCGTGGGCAGGGTGAATTGTAACGCCGTCTGCGGCGATCATCCTGCGGCGCACGGCGCACCGGTGGCGGGGACCGCCGATTCGGCGCAGATATGGACTTTGTAAGGATGATACCCGCGCGCGCGGCGGACGTCGGCGATCGTGCGGGAAGGGGACGAACCATGACTCGTTCGGCGCCGGAGCCGGCCGAACTGCTCACGATCGCGATCGATGTCGCCCGGCAGGCCGCGGCCACCGCGCACCGGATGCGCGCCGAGGGCGTCTCGATCGCCGCCACCAAGAGCACCGTCACCGACGTGGTCACCGCCGCGGACCGCGCCGTCGAGCGGCAGGTCCTCGACGCGCTGCACCGGGTACGTCCCGACGACGCGGTCCTCGGCGAGGAGTACGGCGCCGGGCAGGCGGGCGGGGCGACCAGCGGGGTGCGCTGGATCGTCGACCCGATCGACGGCACCGTGAACTACCTCTACGGGCTGCCGTACTGCGCGGTGTCGCTGGCCGCCGAGGTCGACGGCGAGGTGGTCGCCGGGGTGGTGCGCAACGTGGTCACCGGCGAGGAGTGGACCGCCACCGCGGGCGGCGGCGCCTGGCGCGACGGCCGGCGGCTGCGCTGCTCCACCGAGGACGACCTGGGGCAGGCGCTGGTCGCCACCGGATTCGGCTACGACCCGGCGCGCCGCTCGCACCAGGCCCGGGTGGTCGCCGAACTGATCCCGTACGTCCGCGACATCCGCCGGCTCGGCGCCGCCGCGTTGGACCTCTGCCTGGCCGCCGAGGGACGGGTGGACGCCTACTACGAGAAGGGGCTGGCCGCCTGGGACCAGGCCGCCGGGGGCCTGGTGGCCGCCGAGGCGGGCCTGCGGGTCGCCGGGCTGCGAGGCATGTCGGCCGGCCCGGACCTGGTGATCGCCGCGCCGCCGGCGCTGTTCGCGCCGCTGCACGACCGGCTCGCCGACCTGGACGCCTCCGGCGGCCCCTGACCGCCCCGGACAGCGCGACGGCGGGGTCCCCCGGGGATCCCGCCGTCGCGGCAGGTCAGTCCGATCCGCCCGCCCGGCGGGCGGGGCGGTCACTTGTCGACCGGCATCGGGCAGGAGCCGGTCGGCGCCTCGGGCGCGCCCAGGTCGCCCAGGGACTGGTTGACCTCGGTGGTGGTGGCCAGCTGCTGGAAGCCGTTGCCCAGCACGACGTCGACGGTGTCGTCCTTGCGGTTGGCGTCGTAGTCGGTGTCGGCGTTGTCGAGGAAGTAGGCCCGCAGCAGGTGCGCCGAGCCGACGCCCTTGGGGCCGTAGCGCAGCACCGCCACCCCGTCGACGCCCTTCGGCGCGTTGCCCACCTTCTTCACCTGGAACTTGCGGTTGCGGAAGTCGTCGGCCACGTCCCCGGCCCGGCCCGCCTCGTCGCTGCCGTTCAAGACGTTGATCTTCACGTCCTTCTGCGCGCGCAGCCTGATGTCTGCGAGCGGCCAGCCCTCGGGGCAGCTCCCGGCCAGGCCCCCCTTGGCCTGTGTGTCCCGCACCATGGCGGCGACCACGAAGACCAGGGCGACGACCGCCAGCAGACCGACGACAACGAGTGCTCGCACTCGCGCAAAACTCATCTGGGCGCTCCCCGGACAGAGGTGGGTGGCGGCGGCCGCCGGCGGTCGGGCCGCCCCGGCGGCCGTCGAGTACGCCGCTGAGGTTAACGGTTGTCCGACCGTCGCGTGGAAACAGTCCGACATGCCGGCGCGTCACCCGGGAAGCGGGTACTACTACCCCTATCTTCGTGTCGCCTGAGTCACATTGGGAACAACTCGGGGTGCTGGGGCGTACATCTCAGCCACGAGGGCGGTATACATGCCTCGCCCAAGGGGGGTAAGGTTCCGCGCTCGCCGGGGGAGGCCCCTGGCGGTCTCGGCCCGAACGGCCGTCGGGTCGGGTGACCGACACAAAGGGTGGCCGGCCAGTGGGAACCGAAACAGCGTCGTCCGGCGTTAGCACCGGAAGCGACAACATCGATATGGGAGAGTGAACCGATGGCCACCGACTACGACGCCCCGCGTCGCGACGAGGTCGACCTCGGCGAGGACAGCCTGGAAGAGCTCAAGGCCCGGCGGGTCGACTCACAGTCGGGCGCCGTGGACGTCGACGAGGCCGAGGTGGCCGAGAGCTTCGAGCTGCCCGGCGCCGACCTGGCCGACGAGGAGCTGACCGTCAAGGTCCTGCCGATGCAGCAGGACGAGTTCCGCTGCGGCCGCTGCTTCCTGGTCCACCACCGCAGCCAGTTGGCGGTGGAGCGCAACGGCGAGCTGATCTGCCGCGAATGCGTCTGACCCCGACCCGTACACCGGCGGCGGCCTCCCCGGCGGGGCCGCCGCTGCCCGAGCTGCCGTGCGCGGGCAGCGGGGAGCTGTTTGACTCGTAACTGGCGGTCACCACGCCGACGGGAGCAGGGGAGGTCGGGCTCATGAGCGAACGCGACGAGCGGGCCGGCGGGCCGGCGGGGGACCCCGGGTCGCGCCCCGGCGGCGGGGCGGACGCCCCGACTCCGGCGCAGGCCACGACGCGCCCGCAGGCCGGTGCCACCCACTGCCCGGACGGCGCCGCCCCCGGCAGCCCGGACCACGGCGCCGTCCGTGCCCCGCAGCCCGGCCCGGCCGGTGCCGGCCCGGCGTCCGGCGGCCCGGCGTCCGGCGGTGCGGCGTCCGGCGGTGCGGCGCAACCCGCCGGCGGCACCGCCGGCGGGTCCTCCGTCGCGGCCGGCACCCAGGACCCGGCCGATCGGGCCGGTGACGAACTCGGCGCCACCGTGGCGGCGCTGACCGCCGACGACATCGAGCCGGCCCGCCGCCGCCAACTGCTCGCCCGGCTGGTCGGGCAGGCGCGTTCGCGCGGGATCGCCGACCTGTTCAAGCCGAAGGCCGCGCTGCGGTGGATGACCGACACGGTCTCCGACGTGGCGCCGCACGTACCGGTCCGGGACCTGGCCACGCTGCGCCGGCACTTCCCCGGGCTGGACGACGAGGCGCTGGCCGAGCGGCTGGTGCGCAACGCCGCCCGGGCCACCGCCGGAGTGGGCGCGGCCGGCGGCGGCGTCGCCGCCGTGGAGTGGACCGTCGCCCCGACGCTGCTGTCCGCGCCGGTGCTGCTGGCCGCCGAGACGGTCGCCGTGGTGGCGATCGAGCTGAAGCTGATCGGCGAGCTGCACGAGGTCTACCACGTGCCGCTGCCCGCCGGCGGCAGCCAGCGGGCGATCGGCCTGGTGCAGTCCTGGGCCAGCCAGCGGGGGATCAACCCGATGATGCCCGGGGTGGGCGTCGCCGCGGTGCTCGGCACCGCGGCCCGCAAGGAGCTGCGGGACACCCTGCTCAAGCGGTTCGGGCGCAACCTGACCACGCTGGGCCCGTTCCTCACCGGCGCCGCCGTGGCCAGCTACCTCAACCGCCGGGCCACCCGGAACCTCGCCGACGAGCTCCGCCGGGACCTGCGCCGGCAGGGCGGGGCGCTGCCCGGCGGCTGGCGCGCCCGGCCCTGATCGTCAAGCCGCGTCGCGGGCGGCCATGATCGCGCGGGCCAGCTCGACCGGGTGGCGGGTGCTCACCACCCAGAACGGGGTCGGGTCGGCGGGGTCGTGGAGCACCACCTGCACCGCGCCGCCGATCCAGGGCCGCTGCACCACGAAGGCGAGCGGGTCCGCCCCCACGCCGAGGACCTCGCGCCGCCCGGCCGCGTCCAACGGGACCGCGTCCGCCACGTACCGCACCGGCAGGTGGGCATCGTCCACGAACAGCTCGCCGTCGCGGACCGCGACCCGGACCCGGCCCAGCCACCACAGCCCGGCCGCGGTCGCCGGCGGGAGCACCACGAAGGGCAGCCAGGCCCGCACCCCGGACGCGCCCATCCACACCTCGGCGGCCAGCAGCCCGGACAGGAGCAGCCCGGCCAGCCAGAGCCACCAGGGCAGACTCAGCCGTTCGGAGTGCTCCGCGACCGCCGCGGTGCGCGGGGCTGGCGACGACGGGGAAGGCGACACGCTCACACCTGCGAGGGTACGGCGCGGCGCGGCCGTCCGACCCGGCAGGATGGCAGGGCCACCCCGCGAATCCGACGGAAGAGGAGCACCGTGACCCACGTCGTACCCGTGCCCGTGCGGCAGTTCGACCCGGAGCTGCCGCTGCCCGCGTACGCCCATCCCGGTGACGCCGGCGCCGACCTGGTGGCCGCCGCGGACGTCGAGCTGCCCCCCGGCGGCCGGGCCCTGGTCCCGACCGGGGTGGCGCTGGCGCTGCCGGAGGGGTACGTCGGCCTGGTGCACCCGCGCTCCGGCCTGGCCGCCAGGCTCGGCGTGACGGTGCTCAACGCGCCCGGTACGGTCGACGCCGGTTACCGGGGTGAGATCCTGGTCAACCTGATCAACCATGATCGGGACACGCCGGCGAAGATCTCCCGTGGCGATCGCATCGCACAGCTCGTTGTCCAGCGGGTGGAGCGGGTCGACTTCCAGCCGGTGGCCGAGCTGCCCGGGTCGCGGCGCGGGGCGGGCGGGCACGGCTCGACCGGTGGACACGCCGGTCTGGTGCCGCCGCCCGCAGCCGGTCGACGGGAAGATCCCGACCGGGCGGGCGGACAGACGGAAGAGGTGGCAGGGTGAGTGCGAACAGCGGAGGGTGGGCGCAGTGATCTTCAGCCGGAAGCGGGCCGAGGGCGGGCGGGGTGCCCGTGACGAGCGGGCCGCCGAGGTCCTCGACTCGTACGACGCCGAGCCGACGGGCCCGTCGCGCGGCCCCTACGACAGCTCGGAGGCGCCGGACGATGTGCAGCGGCTCGACCTGGGCAGCCTGCAGATCCCGGCGGTGCCCGGCGTCGAGGTGCGGGTGCAGGCCGACCCGCAGGGCGTGATCCAGCAGGTCGTGCTGGTGCACGGGGAGAACGCCCTCCAGCTCGGGGTCTTCGCCGCGCCCAGGTCGGAGGGCATCTGGGACGAGGTGCGCGAGGAGATCCGCCAGTCCCTGTCCGCCGACGGCGCCGCCGCCCAGGAGGTCGACGGCGAGTACGGCCCCGAGCTGCACGCCCAGGTGCGTACCCCGGACGGACTGACGGATCTGCGCTTCGTCGGTGTCGACGGGCCGCGCTGGATGGTCCGCGGGGTCTACCAGGGCGCCGTCGCCACCGACCCGGCTGCGGCCGGGCCGCTGGCGCAGTGCCTCGACGGCCTGGTCGTCGACCGGGGGCAGGAGGCGAAGCCGGTGCGCGAGCCGCTGCCGCTGCGGCTGCCCCGCGAGGTCGCCGAGCAGGCCGCGGAGGGGGACGGCGGCGCTCCGGCGCCCGCCCCGCGCGAGGCCTGACCAGCACGGGAACCACCTCTCACCGGGCCCGGCACCGTCCCTCGACGGAGCCGGGCCCGATGCCGTGTCCCGCCGGTCACGGCCCGTTCCGCGCGCCCGGGCGGGCCCGCCCGGCGTCCCCGCGGACGCCGGACCCGCTGGGCGGGCCGGTTCGGCGTACGCTGGCGGGACGGTTTCCGGCATCTCGGGGCCGGGCCAGTGCCGGCGCGGGCCGGTCAGCGTGGAGAGGGTGACGCGGAGGTCATGACGACCGACGAGGGCCGGGTGTCGCTGCGGCGCATCCTGCGGCGGTTCACCGCGAGCGAGGCCGAGATCGAGGCGCAGGAGCTGCAACGGGAGAGCGCCGAGTCCGGCGGGACCCCGGCCCGGCAGTGCATGCGCGGCCAGCTGGTCTCGGTCGCCGGTCGGCTCCGCACGGTGGTCTACACCCCGCGGACCAACCTGCCCACCCTGGAGGCGGACCTCTACGACGGCAGTGACGTGGTGACCCTCGTCTGGCTGGGCCGGCGGCACATCGTCGGCATCGAGCCCGGCCGGCACCTCACCGCCCGCGGCCGGGTGGCCGTCCGGGACGACCGCAAGGTCATCTACAACCCGTACTACGAGCTGGAGTCGCCGAAGTGACGACGGGACAGTCCCCGGCCACCGAGCCGCAGACGCCTCCGGAGGACGACGAGCGGCTGCCCAGCCTCGCCGAGCAGATGGCCGACCAGCTCGGCGGCTGGCGGGGCCTGGTCGAGTCCAGCGTCCCCGTGGTGATCTTCGTGCTGGCCAACATCGTGGGCGAGCTGCGGCCCGCGGTGATCGCCTCGGTCGGGGTGGCGGTGCTGATCGCCGTCGCCCGGCTGGCCCAGCGGCGCCCGGTCCGGCACGCGGTCAACGGGCTCGTCGGCATCGGCATCGGCGCCTCCATCGCCTGGCGCACCGGCGACGAGCGGGACTTCTACCTCCCCGGCATCCTCTACGGCATCGGCTACGGGGTGGCCCTGCTGATCTCGGCGGCGATCCGCCAGCCCCTGGTCGGCTGGATCTGGTCGGTGCTGGTCGCCAAGGGGCGCGCCGAGTGGCGCGACGACCCTCGGCTGGTCCGCACCTTCACCCAGCTCACCGTGCTCTGGGGTGTGGTCTGGCTGGCCAAGGTCGGGGTGCAGGCCGGGCTCTACCTGGCCCACCAGGACACCGCGCTGGGCGTGGCCCGGCTGGCGCTGGGCTATCCGCCGTACGCGCTGCTGCTGCTGATCACGGTCTGGACGGTCCGCCGGGTGACCCAGCAGGCCGCGCCGCAGCCGCTGCCGGGCGGCTGACCCCGCCCGGCTCACCTCGCGGTGGCCACCCGGCCCGACCCGCCGGCGGCAGGTCGCCGCCCCCGGCCGGCTTCAGGCGTTGCCGCGGGTCCGCTCGACGCTGTCCGGGCCGAGGATCACCGCGCGGACGTCGTCCTCCACCTCGGCGGTGCACACGAAGATCAGCTCGTCGCCAGCCTCGATCGGGTCGTCCGGGCTGGGCACCAGCACCCGCTTCCCGCGCAGGATCGCCACCAGCGCGGCGTCCCGGGGGATCGGCACGGTGTGTATCGGGTGGCCCACGTAGGGCGCGGTCGGCGGCAGGGTGATCTCGACCAGGTTCGCCTCGCCCTGCCGGAAGGTCATCAGCCGGACCAGGTCGCCGACGGTGACCGCCTCCTCGACCAGCGCGGCCATCACCCGCGGCTTGCTGACCGCCACGTCGACGCCCCACTGCTCGGTGAAGAGCCACTCGTTCTCAGCCCGGTTGACCCGGGCGACCACCCGGGGCACCGCGAACTCGGTCTTGGCCAGCAGCGAGACCACCAGGTTGACCTTGTCGTCACCGGTCGCCGCGACGACCACGTCGCAGCCCGCGACGTTGGCCTCTTCCAGGCTGGTCAGCTCGCAGGCGTCGGCCAGCACCCAGTCGGCGGCGGGCACCCGGTCCGGCCGGAGCATCTTGGGCTGGCGCTCGATCAGCATCACCTGGTGGCCGTTGTCGATCAGCTCCTGGGCGATCGAACGGCCCACGTTGCCGGCGCCGGCGATGGCGATCCGCATGCTCAGAGCCCTCCTTCGGGCGGCGAAGCGGCCACCGCGGTGACCGAGGCGGCTATGTCGTCGGTGACCAGCACGTAGAGCTGGTCACCCTCCTGCACCACCGTGGAGGCGGTGGGCAGGGTGCCGATGCCGAAGCGGGTGAGGTACGCCACCCGCGTGCCGGCCGCCTCCTCCAGCTGGTGCAGCGGCCGCCCGACCCACTCCCTGTGCACCGGCACCTCGACGATCGAGACGGTGCTGGTGGGGTCGCGGAAGATCTCGACGTTGCCCTCGGGGACCAGGTGCCGCAGCATCCGGTCGGCGGTCCACCGGACGGTGGCCACGGTGGGAATGCCGAGCCGCTCGTAGACCTGGGCCCGGCGCTGGTCGTAGATGCGGGCGGCGACCCGGGAGACGCCGAACGTCTCGCGGGCCAGCCGGGCCGAGATGATGTTGGAGTTGTCGCCGCTGGAGACCGCGGCGAAGGCGTCCGCGCGCTCGATGCCGGCCTGACGCAGCACCTCGCCGTCGAAACCGGCGCCGGTGACGGTGATGCCGGCGAAATCGGGCCCGAGGCGGCGGAACGCGTCGGCGTCCTGGTCGATCACCGCCACGGAGTGTCCCCGGGACTCCAGGCTGTGGGCGAGGGTCGAGCCGACCCGGCCACAGCCCATGATCACGACATGCACGGTGCCCCTCCCAACGGTGCCGCCCGTCGGCGACGACGGCGTCCCCTGCGAGCGTGCCACGTCCGCCCGGCCGACGGAGGACCGACCGTACCGTGCCGGCGCGCGGGGTGGTGATCAGGCACCCCCGGCGGGCGGCGTGCGTTGGCCGTACCCTTAGCGCTTGTGGCAAGTCCCACCTCGCTGCTGAAGCGACTCCTCGTCGGTCGGCCCTTCCGGTCCGACCGGCTCCAGCACACCCTCCTCCCGAAGCGCATCGCCCTGCCGGTCTTCGCCTCCGACGCCCTCTCCAGCGTCGCGTACGCCCCCGACGAGATCCTGCTGACGCTCTCCATCGCCGGGGCGTCGGCGTACGTCTTCTCCCCGTGGATCGGGCTCGCGGTGGTCGTGGTGATGCTCACCGTGGTGGCCAGCTACCGGCAGAACGTGCACGCGTACCCGTCGGGTGGCGGTGACTACGAGGTGGCCACGGTCAACCTCGGGCCGCGGGCCGGGGTGGCGGTGGCCAGTGCGCTGATGGTCGACTACGTGCTCACCGTCGCGGTGTCGGTCTCCTCCGGGGTGGCCAACCTCGGCTCGGTGCTGCCCTTCGTGAACGCCCACAAGGTGCTGATCGCCGTGCTCGCGGTGACGGTGCTCACCGCGATGAACCTGCGGGGTCTGCGCGAGTCGGGCACGGCCTTCGCGATCCCCACCTACGGCTTCATCATCGTGATGGTCGGGATGATCCTCACCGGGCTGGTGCGGGTGTTCGTGCTCGGCGACGACCTGCGCGCGCCCAGCGCCGGCCTGGTGATCCAGGCCGAGCACAGCGTGACCGGGTTCGCCCTGGTCTTCCTGCTGCTGCGCACCTTCTCCTCGGGCTGCGCCGCGCTCACCGGTGTGGAGGCCATCTCCAACGGCGTGCCCGCGTTCAAGGCGCCGAAGAGCCGCAACGCGGCGACCACCCTGCTGCTGCTCGGCACCATCGCGGTCGCCATGCTGGTCGGCATCATCTGGCTCTCCCGCCTGACCGGCCTGCAGTTCGTCGAGGACCCGGGGACGCAGATCCTCTCCGGCCCGGACGGGTACGTGCAGAAGACCGTCACCACCCAGCTCGGCGAGACCGTCTTCGGCAACGGCTCGGTGCTGCTCTACCTGGTCGCCGGGGTGACCGCGCTGATCCTCTTCCTGGCCGCGAACACCGCGTTCAACGGCTTCCCGGTGCTCGGCTCGATCCTGGCCCAGGACCGCTACCTGCCCCGGCAGCTGCACACCCGGGGCGACCGGCTGGCCTTCTCCAACGGCATCGTCTTCCTCGCCGCCTTCGCCATCGTGCTGATCGTCGGCTTCCAGGCCGAGGTGACCCGGCTGATCCAGCTCTACATCGTCGGGGTGTTCGTCTCCTTCACGCTCTCCCAGGCCGGCATGATCCGGCACTGGAACCGGCACCTGCGCCACGAGCGGGACCCGGAGGCGCGGCGGCGGATGATCCGGTCCCGGGCGATCAACGGCTTCGGCATGGTGCTGACCGGCACCGTCCTGGTCATCGTGCTGGTCACCAAGTTCCTGCTCGGCGCGTGGATCGCGATCGCCGCGATGGCGGTGATCTACCTGCTGATGCTCGCCATCCGCCGGCACTACGACCGGGTCGCCGCCGAGCTCGAGCCGACCGAGGTCCGGGGTGTGCTGCCCGCCCGCAACCACGCCATCGTGCTGGTCAGCAAGCTGCACCAGCCGACCCTGCGGGCCATCGCGTACGCCCGGGCCACCCGGCCGGACACGCTCACCGCGGTGACGGTGAACGTCGACGAGAAGGACACCCGGCAGCTCCAGGCTGAGTGGGAACAGCGCGAGCTGCCCGTCCCGCTCACCGTGGTCGACTCGCCGTACCGGGAGATCACCCGGCCGATCCTCAACTTCGTCGCCTCCACCCGCCGGGAGTCGCCCCGCGACGTGGTCACCGTCTTCATCCCCGAGTACGTCGTCGGGCGCTGGTGGGAACACCTGCTGCACAACCAGAGCGCGCTGCGACTCAAGGGGCGGCTGCTCTTCGAGCCGGGCGTGATGGTGACCAGCGTGCCCTGGCAGCTCGCCTCGACCGCCAGCAAGGACCTGGACCGGCTCGACGCCACGCTGAGCCGTACCCCGGCCCGCGGGCCCCGGGTGGCCCCGCGCAGCACCCTGTCGCCGAGCGCGCCGCCGGTGGTCCCCGCCCCGCCCGGCGAGAGCGGCCCGTCGACCGAGGTGCGCCCGTGACCGCCGTGAAACGCGAGACCAGTGGCGCCGAAGAGCGGCGCGGGTTGGAGGAGGCCGAGCGGGTCGAGCTGACCGTCGGCGCGGTCGCCCCCGGCGGGCACTGCGTGGCCCGAGTCGACGGGCAGGTCGTCTTCGTCCGGCACGCGCTGCCCGGCGAGCGGGTGGTGGCCGAGGTGACCGAGCTGCACAAGGGCTTCGCCCGCGCCGACGCGATCGAGATCCTGACCGCCTCCCCGGACCGGGTCGAGCCGCCCTGCCCGTACGCGAAGCCTGGCCGCTGCGGTGGTTGTGACCTGCAACACGTCGCGCCCGCCGCCCAACTGGCCTGGAAGACCGCGGTGGTGCGCGAGCAGCTCACCCGCCTGGGCGGGCTCACCGAGGCCGAGGTGGACGCGCTCGGGGTGGCCGTCGAGGCGCTGCCCGGCGGGCCGCTCGACTGGCGCTCCCGGGTCCGGTACGCCGTCGACGCCGCCGGCCGGGCCGGGCTGCTCAAGCACCGCTCGCACGAGGTCGTCCCGATCGACCGCTGCCTGATCGCCCACCCGGCGATCCGGGAGCTGCCGGTGCTCGCCCCGTCGGGCGCGCGCTGGCCGGACGCCGAGGCGGTCGAGACCGTCGCCTCCACCGGCGGGGACGTCAGCGTCGCCACCGTCACCGACGGGGCGGCCACCGGGGTCAGCGGGCCGGGGACCGTCCGCGAGGTGGCCGCCGGCCGGGACTGGACGCTGCCCGCCGCCGGCTTCTGGCAGGTCCACCCGGCGGCCGCCGACACCCTCGTCGGGGCGGTCCTCGACCTGCTCGACCCGCGTCCCGGCGAGTCCGCCTGGGACCTGTACGGCGGGGCCGGGCTCTTCGCCGCAGCCCTCGCCGGCCGGGTCGGCCCGCAGGCCCGGATCACCCTGGTCGAGTCCTCCGCGCAGGGGGTCGCCGCCGCCCGGGAGAACCTGGCCGACCTGCCCCGGGTGGAGGTGGTCGCCGCCCGGGTGGAGACCGCGCTGGCCCGCCGCCGGGTCACCGGCCCGGTCGACCTGGTGGTGCTCGACCCGCCCCGCTCCGGCGTGGGCGCGCCCGTGGTGCGGGCCGTGGCCGCCGCCGGGCCGCGCGCCGTCGCGTACGTGGCCTGCGACCCGGCCGCCTTCGCCCGGGACGTGCGCACCTTCACCGGGCTGGGCTGGCGGCTGGCCGCGCTGCGCGGGTACGACCTGTTCCCGATGACCCAGCACGTGGAGCTGGTCGGGTTGCTCCTGCCGCCCGCCGAGTGACTGGCCTGACCGGTTGATGTCCGGCACCGGCGGCTGGTCGTCGACCGGTGAACCTGGGGGCCAGCTGGGACGATCCACGGCCGAGCTGCGGTGCGGCGGGCGGCCGATAGACTCTCTCGTCATGAGTGTTGAAGAGGGCACGGCCAACCACGGTCGGCTGCTGGGCACCGTCCGGGGTCCGCAGGACGTGAAGCGGATGACGGCCGAGCAGCTGGACATCCTCGCCGCCGAGATCCGTGACTTTCTGATCGCCAAGGTCTCCCGCACCGGCGGGCACGTCGGGCCCAACCTGGGTGTGGTGGAGCTGACCCTGGCCATGCACCGGGTCTTCGACTCCCCGCGCGACCGGCTGCTGTTCGACACCGGCCACCAGTCGTACGTGCACAAGATCCTCACCGGGCGGCAGGACGGCTTCGACAAGCTGCGCCAGCGCGGTGGGCTCTCCGGCTACCCGAGCCAGGCCGAGAGCGAGCACGACCTGATCGAGAACTCGCACGCCTCCACCGCCCTGTCGTACGCCGACGGGCTGGCCAAGGCGTACGCCCTGCGTGGCGAGCAGCGCAGCGTGGTCGCCGTGGTCGGCGACGGCGCGCTCACCGGCGGCATGTGCTGGGAGGCGCTGAACAACATCGCCACCGCCGGCAACCCCCTCGTCATCGTGGTCAACGACAACGGTCGGTCATACTCCCCGACCATCGGCGGCCTCGCCGACCACCTCTCCTCGCTGCGGCTCAGCCCCGGCTACGAGAAGGTCCTCGACACGGTCAAGGACGCCCTCGGCTCCACCCCGCTGGTCGGCAAGCCGATGTACGAGGTGCTGCACGCGGTCAAGAAGGGCATCAAGGACGCGGTCGCCCCGCAGGCGATGTTCGAGGACCTCGGCATCAAGTACGTCGGCCCGGTCGACGGGCACGACATCGTCGCGGTCGAGTCGTCGCTGCGCGCCGCGAAGAACTTCGGCGGCCCGGTGATCGTGCACGCGGTCACCCGCAAGGGCTACGGTTACCGCCCGGCCGAGGAGGACGAGGCGGACTGCCTGCACGGCCCCGGCGCCTTCGACGCGGAGACCGGCAAGCTGCTCGCCGCCCCATCGGTGAAGTGGACCCAGGTCTTCGCCGAGGAGTTGGTGGCGATCGCCGACGAGCGGCCCGACGTGGTCGGCATCACCGCCGCCATGGCCGAGCCCACCGGCATCGCCACCCTGGCCGGCAAGCACCCCGAGCGGGTGTACGACGTCGGCATCGCCGAGCAGCACGCCGCCACCTCGGCGGCCGGCCTGGCGATGGGCGGGCTGCACCCGGTGGTGGCGGTCTACGCGACCTTCCTCAACCGCGCCTTCGACCAGGTCCTGCTGGACGTGGCGATGCACAAGCTGCCGGTGACTTTCGTGCTGGACCGGGCCGGCATCACCGGCCCGGACGGGCCGAGCCACTACGGCATCTGGGACATGTCGGTCTTCGGGGTGGTGCCGGGCCTGCGGATCGCCGCGCCCCGGGACGCCGGCAGCCTCCGCGAGGAGTTGCGCGAGGCGATCGCCGTCGACGACGGCCCGACCATCCTCCGCTTCCCGACCGGCACCGTGGCCGCCGACCTGCCGGCCGTACGCCGGGTCGGCACGGTCGACGTGCTGGCCGAGTCGGCGCGTACCGACGTGCTGCTGGTCGCGGTCGGCTCCTTCGGCCAGCTCGGCATGGAGGTCGCCGCCCGCCTCGCCGAGCAGGGCTACGGCGTGACCGTGGTCGATCCGCGCTGGGTACGCCCGGTCCCGGCCGAACTTGTCGAGCTGGCCGCCGGGCACCGGCTCGTGGTCACCGTCGAGGACGGCGTCCGGGTCGGCGGCGTCGGCGACGCGCTCGCCCAGGCGATGCGGGACGCCGACGTCCGGGTGCCGCTGCGCGACCTCGGCGTGCCCGCCGACTGGCACCCGCACGGCACCCGCGCGCAGATCCTCACCGACCTGCGGCTGACCGCGCAGGACGTGGCGCGGGACGTCACCGGCTGGATCTCCGGCCTGGACGCCCAGCCGGTAGAGCCGGTCCGGCTGCCGGCCGGCGAGGCCAGCCACAACTGAGATACGCCCCGGCAGACGGGCGGTCCGGGCACCGGGGCCGCCCATCGGCGCGTCTCCGGGTTCGGTTCGAGCTGGTCACCCGGGGTTCGAGCTGGTCACCCGGGGTTCGAGCTGATCGGTCGGGTTCGCGAGCCCGTCCGGTCGAGGCCGCTGCCGGAAGCCGGCAGGGGGCTGCCGGTCCCTCTGGAGCTGATGTCGTAAACGAATCAGGGGCCGGGGGACCCGGCGGACCCGGGGGAAGCGACGGGCCCCGCGTGCCCACCGCCGGGTAGCGGCACGGCGCCGGCCGGGACGGCAGCCGCAACGCGAATCCTGCTGAGTCGTCTGCGTCATCAGCTCGACAGCGCCTGAGCACCCACCACCGCTCCGGGCAGAGCCGGCGGTCCCCACCCGTCGTTGGGGGCCTGCCCTGACGGCACGTGGCCAGTCCGCCGCGGTGGGACTTCCGGGCGGCCGTACCCACCGGCGGGTCAGCGGCCGCCGACGGAGCGGTAGTGGGTCTTCTCCCCACCGGCCAGGCTGAAGGTCTGCTTCGCGCTCGGCATCGGCACCACCGCCAGGCCGGGGCGGTCCACCAGCCGGGGGGTGCCCGGCGGCACCGAGAGCGAGGCGTCGCGGTTGCCCCGCCAGGTCAGCACCACCAGCGGCTGCCCGGGCACCGGCAGCACGTACGTCTGCAGGGGGTCGGACCGGTCGGCCGGGGAGACCACCGGGGCGCCGCCGTCGGCGGGGCGGTAGACCACCGCGGTCATCGTGCCGGCGTCCGTCTCCCAGGTCAGCTGCTCCAGGTCGCCCGGGTCGCCGCCGCCCAGCGCCATCTCGCCGATCGCCCGGACGGCCACCTTCTCCATCGGCCACGACTCCGGGGCCGAGCGGGGCGCGTCCCGGTCGCCGATGCGGCGCGGGACGCTGCCGAAGGGGCCCCGCTCGTCGGCGAGCACGCAGGTGTCCAGCCCGGCCAGGGCCCGGCGGCCGGAGCCGGTCTCGTCCCGCACCAGCGGGTAGCGGGGATCGGCGGTGGCGGTGCCGAGGTCGAGCAGCCGCTCGGCGGCGCGACCCCGCGGCAGCGACTCGGTGGCCCGCAGCGTCGCGGTGACCGGCACCGCCGCGCAGGCCGGCACGGTGACCCGGCGGCTCAGCCCGTCGGCGAGCACCAGCGCCCGGCCGTCCGGCCCGAGCAGGCGCTCCACCCGGCCGGAGGCAAGGTAGCGGCGGCCGTCGGCCAGCTGCACCGGCAGGACGTCGGCGTAGGCGAGGTAGCCGGGGTCGGGGTACTCGCTGGCCCGGGTGATCGCGTACCGGCCGCCGTCGCCGGTGAGCTGGAGCAGCCAGGACGCGCCCTCGCCGGGCACGTCGGCGGCGACCAGGGCCAGCGGCGCGCCATCGACCTCGCCGGACCAGAGAATGCCGGAGGAGGGCAGGTGGACCCGGTCGTCGATCGGCGACCGCCAGGCGCGCACCGCCTCGGTCACCGCCCTCGTCGCGGTGGCGTCCCCGGCGAGCGGGCCGCGCGGCGGCCAGACCGGCAGGGTGCCGTCCAAGCTGTCGTAGCCGACCCGCAGCTCGCGGGCCGACCGGTCGACGACCGGGCCGCAGGCGGTCACGGCCAGCACCATGGTGAGCAGTGCGGTGGCCCTCGTGCCGCGGCGGCGGACTGAAGCCACCTGTACGCCCTCCGATCGCGTCGCCGTCGTTGTCGGAAGCACACATGGTACGCAACCGTCGGGAAGCGCTTCACAGCCCTGTCCGGCGGTCACAAGGGACAGCAGCATGAATTTCGGGCTATTCTCCGGCTCCGGTAGACTCCGCCGACTGTGACGTCTGTCGAGCCCCGTGGCGCCTCCGCACTGGACCCCGACGCCTTTACGGGCTCCGCCCGCGGCGCCACGGCGACCGCGACGGCGCCCCCGGCGCCGGTCTTCGACGCACCGCCGGTGGCCGCGCCGGCTCCGGCGGCAGCGCCGGCCCGGACAGCGCCGGCCGTCAACCCGCCGGCGCAGCGCGTACCCGCAGAGCGCCCGGCGGCGGCGGACCGCGCCGGCGCGGCGGCGCCCGCGCGGCGGTGGCGCTGGACGCCCCGGCGCAAGGACCTCGCCGTCTACGGGATCTTCCTGCTCGTCGCGCTCTGGGTGACCAGCCAGCTCTGGGTCGACCCGGCCGGCCGGGTCGCCGCGCTCTACAGCAGCGACCCCGCCCAGGTGCAGTTCTTCCTCGCCCACTCGGTACGCGTGGTGCTGCACGGGGAATTCCCGTTCTTCACCGACCAGTTCAACTACCCCGACGGCGTCAACCTGATGGCCAACACGGCGGTGCTGGCGCTGGGCATCCCGATGGTGCCGGTCACCCTGCTCTTCGGACCGGCCGTGTCGTTCGTGCTGCTGGTCACCCTCGGCCTCGCCGGCACGGCCGCCGGCTGGTACCACGTGTTCTCCCGGCACCTGGTCCGCCGGCGGCTGGCCGCTGCGGTGGGCGCCTGGTTCTGCGGGTTCTCACCGGCGATGCTCTCGCACGCCAACTGGCACCCGAACATCATCTCGCAGTTCCTGCTGCCGTTCATCGTCTGGCGGGTGATGGTGCTGACCCGCTCCACCCGGCCGGTGCGCGACGGCCTGCTGCTGGCCGTGCTGGTCACCGCGCAGGCGTTCATCAACGAGGAGATCCTGCTCTTCACCGCGCTGGCCTGCGGCGTCTTCCTGGCCGCGATGGTGGCGCATCGGCCGGCGCTGTGGTCGGCGGCCTGGCGTCCCCTCGCCAAGGGGCTGCCGGTCTGCGCGGTGGTGGCGGGCGCGCTGCTGGCGTACCCGCTCCACATCCAGTTCGCCGGGCCGATGGCGTACCACGGGCTCAGCGACGCGGTCCGCGACTACGGCAACGACATCGCCGCCTTCTTCGCCCCCGGCTCGCCGACCTTCGGCGGCAACGAGCGGGCGAACGTCAACCTGGCCCCGAACTACTCCGAGGAAAACGCCTTCTTCGGCTGGAGCCTGTCGCTGCTCGCGGTCGGCATCGTGGTCTGGCTGCGCCGCGAGGTGCTGGTCCGGGCGCTCGCCGCGACCGGGTTCTTCTTCGCCGTGCTCTCCCTCGGCGAGCGGGTGTCCTGGTGGGACCAGGACCTCTTCACCGGCCCGTGGGACCTGCTGGTCCGGCTGCCGCTGCTCGACGCGGTGGTGCCGACCCGGTTCGCCCTGATCACCAGCGTGGTGATCGGCATGCTGTTGGCGCTGGCCGTGCAGCGGGCCTGGACGCTGCGCGGCGCCGAGTGGCGGCACGCGAAGACGGTCACCGTCGCCGCCCTGGTGCTCGCGCTGCTGCCGATCGTGCCGATGCCGTTGCAGGTGACCTCCCGCCCGCCCGTGCCGACCTTCATCACCGCCGACCGCTGGCGGCAGTACGTCGGCCCGGACCAGACCCTGGTGCCGGTGCCCGTGCCGAGCATGGGCAACACGAACGGGATGCGGTGGGCCGCCTCCACCAACCTCGACTTCAAGATCCCCGGTGGCTACTTCCTCGCCCCGCGCAACGGCAACACCGGCGACCCGGGCCGCTTCGGCGGCCGGCCCAGTGGCATCGGCGAGCTGCTCGGCGAGGTCGCCAGCACCGGGCGTATGCCCAAACTCGACGACCGGCAGCGCCGTCGCTGCCTGGACGAGCTGCGCCACTGGAACGCCGCGGTCATGGTGCTGCCGGCGCACCAGCAGCACGCCGAACCGCTGCGGCGCACCGTCGAACAGCTGGTCGGCCCCGGGAAGCGGGAGCTGGACGTCTGGGTGTGGGACGTCCGGCCGCTGACCGCCCGTACCGCCTGAGGCCCCGCCTGCGGCCGGACCGTTCCCGGCCCGGGGCTGCAGTCAGCCGACCAGCGGGCGCACGTCCCAGAGCCACACGTCGTCGACCCGCTGCGGCGGCCCGATCAGGCCGGTCATCAGCTCGCGCAGCACCGCCTCGCGCGGGTGGGCGCCGAGCACCACCACCGAGGCCTTCCAGTAGCGCAGGTCCTCGACCGCCTGGCGGCGGTTCTCCTCGGTCAGCGCCGGCACCGCGCCGGTGTCCATGGTGGAGTAGATCAGGGTGCTGGTGGGCCGGTTCGGCGCGCCGAAGACGCCCTGGCCGTCCAGGTTGGGCCCGATGAAGTAGCCGCCCGGCACCGGGAACTCATGCCCGGTCAGCGCACTCCAGCGCAGCGTGGGCAGGCCGTGCACGTTGCTCGGGATCGGCACCGGCACCAGGGTCCGGCCAGCCGGGACGTACGGGCGCCAGCCGCCGGCGGTGATGAAGTGCGGCGGCGCGTCCACCGGCTGCGCCGGCAGCGGGCGCGGGAACAGCGGCAGCACGGCGAGCGTGATCGCCGCGTACCCGACCGGCCGGACCCAGCGCCGCCGGGCCGGCGTGGCGGTCCTCGCCGCCGTGCCGACCTCGTCGGCCGCCGCGCGGGGCGCGGGGACCAGACTGCGGCCGTGGCTCGCCGCCGCGTCCCAGGCGAGCGCGAGCAGGACGCCGACCGCCGCCGTCACCACCAGGGCGAGCCGGGTCGGCATCATCATCTCCACCAGCGGCAGGTCGTCCGAGAGGTACGCCCACGGGCCGTCGACCGCCGTCTCCACGCCGTCGAAGCGCACCTTCGGGCCGATCGCGGCGACGGTGAAGACCACCACCAGCACGCCGGCGATCCGGGCCGGCAGCGAGCGGCGCCAGAGCAGCACCAGGGCGGCCAGCGCCACCAGCACCAGCGGCCAGCCGAACCAGGTGTTCTGCTCGGTCAGGCCGATGGTCTTCTCCACCGCCTCGTCGCCGGCGACGGTGTCCCGGGCGAAGGTGACGAAGGCCACCAGGTCCTCGCCCCAGTTGTGGAACACCCCGCCCTGCAGGCCCCGGTAGGACTGCGGGCCGTTGAACTGATACCAGATCGGGTAGGCGGTCAGCAGCAGGGCCAGCCCGCCGCCGAGGCCCAGCGCGGCCAGGAAAGCGCCCGCCCGGGCCCGCGCCGCGCGGGGCCGCTGTGCCACGTACGCCAGCACCACCACCAGGCAGGCCAGCGCGGTGAGCAGCAGCATCTCCTCGTTGATGAAGATCTGGTACGCCACCAGCAGCCCCAGCACGATCCCGTCGCGCCGCCACCGGCCCGGCTCGCCGAGGCGCAGCACCCGGGCCACGATCACCGGCAGCAGGAAGTTGGAGACGAAGTTCGGCTGCCCGTTGGCGTGGTGCACGATGCCCGGCGCGAAGCCGAGGAAGGCGCCGCCGACGAAGGCCGCCGCGCGCGAGCGCACCAGGTGGCGCGACAGCATCCAGTACGAGGTGGCCGCGGTCGCGGCGAGCGCGCCGCCCAGGTAGAGCGCGTACGTCACCTGTGGACCGAACAGGAGGGTGACCGGCGCGAGCGGCAGGGTCATGCCCAACAGTGAGGTGTTGGCCATCATGTTCACCCCGTCCGGGGCGTTCTGCCGGGCGCTGAACAGCGGGTTCTCCAGGTGCCGCACCGAGTACGCGCCGTGCTGGAAGAGCCACTCGAACCAGCTGTGGTCGGTCGGCAGGTGCGACGAGACCCGGTGCTGCACGTCCACCCAGTAGGTCAGGCACACGAAAACGCCGTGCACCACATAGGCTGCGATGGCCAGGATGTCGGCCCGGCTCGGGCGCCGACGGGGCCGCCGTGTCGGATCGGCCGCGACGGGCTCGACCGCGTCGGGCGCGGACGTCGGGTTCAACGAGGGGTCTACCACCGGCACAGCCACGACGGGCCATCGTACAGGCGATGACGGGTGGCATCCGCCGGGCCGGTGGGCGTTCCGCGGGGTGCGCCGGGGGCCGGCAGGCGGCGGTCGGGGGAGGTCGGGCGTGGCGCTCATCGATCTGGGGGACGTCCGGGAGGAGTCCGGGCCCGAGCCGGGCCTTCGTGCGCCGCGCGCCGTCGGGCGGCCGGCGCGGGTGGCGGCCGCACTTGTGCTCACCCTCGTCTCGCTGGCCGGGGCCGCGCCGGCGGCGCAGCCGACCAGCTTCACCGTCCCGGCCGGGCCCGCCACGACGGCCTTCCTGCAGGACGACCGGTTGTTCCTGATGGAGCCGATGGACGCCCCGGCCGGGCGGGACGGGCAGTTGACCGCGTACGCCGTGCCGGCGGCGGGAAACGGCCCGCTCGCCCCACTGTGGCGTGCGCCGCTGCCGGTCACCCGTCCCGACGGGGGAGTCTACGTCCGGGGCGACCTGGTGGTGGTCACCGGCGGTTCGTTCGAGGACGGGCCGCGCCGTGCCTTCGCCTTCGACCTGGACACCGGCCGACTCCGCTGGCAGTGGCGGGGTGACGTCCTACCGGCCGGACCGGACCTGCTCGTCCTGGACCTCGTCGGGGAGGAGTCCGGCACGGCCAGCTCCGTCGACGCGGCCACCGGCCAGGTCCGCTGGTCGGTGCCGACGCCGGAGGAGGCGACCAGCTACCGCGTCCGCGCCGACGGGATCGACCGGATCGTGGTCAGCCGCTCCTCGGGGCAGGTCGAGGTCTGGGACGCCCGCAGCGGGGCGCGGCTGCGCAGCGCGAACGTCCGCCCCGGCGAGCTGCCCGTCCACCACCGGGCGCAGCCGGTCGACGACCTGCTGCTGGTGGTCCGGGACAATGCCGCCCTGGTTACCGCGTACGGGCTGGACGGGCTGGACCGCCGCTGGGAGATCCGGCTGGGACTGGTGGCGTACGTCAACGCCTGCGGGCCGCTGCTCTGCGCGTACGGGCAGACCGGCGGGATGTGGGCGCTCGACCCGGCCACCGGGGCTGTCCGGTGGCGCGTCACCCGCTGGCGCGCGGCGCTGACCGAGCAGGACGGCCGGATGCTGGTCGCCGGCCCGGCCGCCGACGGGCAGGACTCCTTCGCGGTCCTCGACACGGCCACCGGCCGGGTCGTCGCCGACCTGGGCACGTGGACCCTGGCCGGCGGGTATCCGGCCGAAGGCCCGCTGATCGGGGTGCGGCCCGCCGGCGGCGACCGGCTGCTCGTCGCCGAACTGGACACCGCCGGCGGCCGGATTCGCGCCCTCGACGTGCTCGCCGGGGTCGCCGGGGTCGCCGGCGACTGCCAGGCCGGCGCCCGACTGCTGGCCTGCCGCCGGGGCGCCGGCGCCTACGGGGTCTGGCGGCTGGACCGGTGAGCGTCATCGACCTGGGCGAGCTGGGCCGTGCCGCCGAACCGGTCCGGCCGTCGCGACCGCCCCGGCCGGTCGGCCGCCCGCTGCGCCTCGCGCTGGTCGCGCTGCTGGCCCTGCTGAGCCTGGCCGGGGCGGCGCCCGGGTCGCCGCAGCCCGCCCGGTTGGCCGTGCCGGCCGGGCCCGAGCCCGGTCACCTCGTCGCCGGTGACCTGCTCGTCCTCGCCGTGCCGACCTCCGCCTCGTCGGGGACGGTGCAGGAACTCACCGCCGTGGGGCTCGCGGACGGGCGGACCCGGTGGCGGTCGCCGCTGCCCGTCGGGCACCTATCGGTGCTGGCCGAGGTGGGCGGGGGCGTGGTGGTGACCTCCGATTCGGGCGGCGACCCGGTGTCGGCGTTGCTCGACCGGGCCAGCGGGCGGGTGCGGTGGCGCCAGCCCGGTTTCGCGGTCCCGACCGGTGACGGTGGACTGCTGCTGGAGGACGGGGCGCCCGAGCGGATCGCCGTACGGGGCGTGGACGTGGGCTCCGGGGCGACCCGCTGGTCGGTCGCCATCGGCCGGGGCACCCTCGGCTACCGCTACGACGACCAGGGGATCGCGCAGATCGTGCTGGTCACCCACTCCGGCCGGGTCGAGGTGCGGGACCCGGACACGGGCCGGCTGGCGGTGGCCTTCCGGGTCCCACCGGCGCGCGGCCCCGCCCACGACACCACGCGGGTCGCCGGCGACATGCTGCTCGTCGACGGTGATCAGGGCCAGCTCGCCGGCTACGACCTCGACACCGGGAGCCTGCGCTGGCAGGTGCCGTTCGACCCAGCCACCTCCTTCGCCCGGGCCTGCGGTGACGCGATCTGCCTGGAGCAGCCACCCGGGGTCCGGGTGCTCGACCCGACCACCGGGCGGCTGCGCTGGGCCGACGACCGGTGGCGCCCCGCCTGGCTGGTCGACGGCAGCCTGCTGGCGATCAGCTACGACCGGGAGCGGGAGAGCTTCGGGCTGCTCGACCCCGCCACCGGTCGGGTGCTCACCGCGCTGGGGCCGTGGCAGCTGGTCGGCTCGGAGGTGTGGGGTGGGCGGCTGGTCGAGCGACCGCTGCTGGTGACCCGTGCGGTCTCCGGCGGCCGGCAGCTCCTGGGCGACCTGGACGTCGGCACCGGCGAGGTGCGGATCCGCGACGTGCTGCCCGGCGGCTGGGCGTTCTGCTCGCACCGGGGGCGCACCCTCGTCTGCTGGCGCTCGAACGGGGAATTCGGGGTGTGGCGGCTCGGCGGCTGATCACCAGTTCGGCTGGGCGGGCGGCACGGGCAGCGGCACCGACGCCGGACGGATCACGTACGCCGCTCCGCCGCTGCCGTCCTGCCAGGCCGCCTCGAACCGCGCCCGGTCCACCCTCCGGCGCACCGACCCGTCGTCCGGGGCGTACGGGTCGTTGAGCACCGGGTCGCCGGCGTCGGTGAAGCCGACCAGCACCATCAGGTGCCCGCGGGTGTCGTAGTCCAGCCCGGGCACCTCGCCGGCGCGGAACGCCGCGGAGACCACCAGCGGCACCCCGGCGGCCACGAACGCCTCCGCCTCGGCCAGCGAGCGCAGCCGGGTGACGAACGCCTCCATCCCGTGCAGCCCGGCGTACGCGGTGTTGAACGCCCAGTTGCCGGCCCCGGCGTACGCGTGGTCGTAGCAGTGCCGGGCGGCGTGCACCACCACCGGGCGGGGGCCGGGCGGCTGCACCCAGGCGTACCGGTCGGGCGCCGGCGCGGCGCCCCAGAAGGCCAGCACCATGGAGGTGCAGGTGGGGCTGCACCAGGAGTCCCCGCCACCGCCCCAGCGCGACTCGCCCCCGGCGTGCCGGCGCTGCGAGTAGCGCGGCACGTCCAGCACGACGCCCAGGGCGCCCGCCGCGCCCGCTGTCAGCCCGTCGGCCCCGCGCGCCAGCCCGGCCGTCGAGCCGCCCGCCGGCCCGGAGGCGACCGCGCCGACCGTGCCCAGCACCGGGCCGGCCGTCGCGCCCGCCGGGCGCAGCAGAGTCACCCGGACCTGCCACCCGGTCACCGTGGCCGCCCCGACCACCAGCGTGTCGGTGTCCACCCGGGCGTCCGGGTCGCGCTGCCCCGGCACCGAGGTACGCCGTACCGTCTCCTCGCCCTCGCCCTCGCCCTCGCCCTCGCCCTCGGCCCAGCGGGCCAGCGCGTACCAGCCGGTGGCCGGGGCGTCCCCGTGCCAGCCGCGCAGCTCCACCTCGATCCAGCAGCCCGGCGGCGTCCGCGCCGTCCACGAGGGCACCACCTCGCAGACGGCGAAACCGGCCGGCACCGGGGGAGAGGTCCAGCTGCCGGCCTGGTACGTCGCGCCGTCGTGCTCCCGCCGGTCGACCGGGTCGGCCAGCTCCAGCCCGGTGGCCGTCGCCCGCACCCCCACGCCGGTGCCGAGGTGCGTGTCGACGGCGAGGCGGAAGCCCCGGTAGGCGATGTCCCGCCCGGAAGGTGTTGCGGTCACGGCCCGTCCCCCTGTGGATCAGCGCCGAAAGCATCCCGTACCCCGGAGGTCTTCTGCAACGGCCGGCGGCCGGCGACGCCGGTTTGGCGGCCGGCACTAGGTTGTCGGTCAGGTCGGCGAGGAGGTTGGGATGCGGGTGCTGGTGGTCGAGGACGAGCGGAATCTCGCCGACGCGATCGCGCGTGGGCTGCGCAAGCGCGGCATGGCGGTCGACGTGGCGTACGACGGAGACGCCGGCCACGAGGCCGCCTTCGTCACCCGGTACGACGTGGTGGTCCTCGACCGGGACCTGCCCGGCGTGCACGGCGACCAGATCTGCGCCGACCTGGCCGCATCCGGCACCCTGACCCGGGTGCTGATGCTGACCGCCAGCGACAGCGTCGCCGACCGGGTGGAGGGGCTGGGCCTCGGCGCCGACGACTACCTGCCCAAGCCGTTCGCCTTCGATGAGCTGGTCGCCCGGGTGCAGGCGCTCGGCCGGCGGGCCACCCCGGCCGCCCCGCCGGTGCTGGAGGTGGGCGACGTGGTGATCGACCCGGCCCGCCGGGTGGTCACCCGGGGCGGGTCGCCGGTCGACCTGACCAACAAGGAGCTCGGCGTCCTCTGCGAGCTGGTCAAGGCGCGCGGCGCGGTGGTCTCCAGCGAGGAGCTGCTGGAACGGGTCTGGGACGCCAACACCGACCCCTTCACCACCATCGTCCGGGTCACCGTGATGACCCTGCGCAAGAAGCTCGGCGACCCACCGCTGATCGAAACGGTCGTCGGCGCCGGCTACCGGACCGCCGAGGTGGCGGTGTGAGCGCGAGGAGTGAGCCGGGTTTGCGAGCCCCGCAGTCGCGAGCTGAGGTGGCGGCGTGACCCGCCGGCCGCGTCCCACCCTGCGGCTGCGGTTGACCCTGCTCAACGGGGTGCTGCTGGTCGGCGCCGGGGCGGTCCTGGTGGTGCTGGCCTGGCTGCTGGTCCGCGACGCGCTGCGCCCGAGCGACGAGCTGCGGCCCGGCACCACCGTGCTGCTGGCCGACGGCCGGTCGCTGGACGCCGCCGTCTGGCAGCGCCAGCTGGTCGACGCCGCCTCGCAGGAGCTGCTGGTGAAGGGCCTCGTCGCGCTGCTGGCCATCAGCGTGGTCGGAGTGGCCGGGGCGTACCTGGTGGCCGGCCGGGCGCTGCGCCCGTTGCACCAGGTCACCGCCACCGCGCAGCGGCTCGGCGAGGCCACCCTGGATCAGCGGATCGGCTGGTCCGGGGCGGACGACGAGGTGGCCGAGCTGGCTCGCACGTTCGACGCGATGCTGGACCGCATCGCCGCCGCGTTCGAGTCGCAGAAACGCTTCGTGGCCAACGCCTCGCACGAGCTGCGCACGCCGCTGGCGGTGATGCGTACCGAGATCGACGTGACGCTCAGCGACGACGAGGCGGACACCGCCGAGTACCGCCGGATGGCCACCGTGGTGCGCGACGCCTCGGAGCGGGCCAACGGCCTGGTGGACGCGCTGCTGGTGCTGGCCCGCAGCGAGGCGCAGACCGGCCGGCGGCTGGCCCGCCGCACCGAGTGCGACCTCGCCACCGGCACGGCCAACGCCCTGTCGGCGGTGGCGCGGGAGGTGGAACGGATCGGGCTGCGGGTGCAGACCTCGCTGCGGCCCGCCCCGGTGGTCGGTGACCCCGGGCTGCTGGACCGGCTGGCCGGCAACCTGATCGAGAACGCGGTCCGCTACAACCACCTGCACGGCCGGCTCTGGGTGTGCACCGAGACCGACGGGCGGACCTCTCGGCTGGTGGTGGGGAACACCGGGTTCGAGGTGGACCAGGTCGACGTGCCGGGGCTGTTCGAGCCGTTCCGGCGGGGCGGGCGGGAGCGGACCGGCGCGCGCGGCTCCGGGCTGGGGCTCTCCATCGTCCGGGCGGTCTGCGACGCCCACGGCGGCACCGTGACGGTGCTCGCCCGCCCCGGCGGCGGCCTGGAGGTGACCGTGGCGCTGCCGGCCGCCGAGGGGTCGCTGACCACGGCCCGCCCCGGCGGCGTCGCGCCGGCTCTCCGTTCGGAGCCGCACCGGAGGCGGTGACGCGGGCCGCCCTTGCGTAGGCTGCCCGGGTGCTCGCCGCCTTCGTACCCATCTGGGTGCTCACCGGGCTCGGTTGGGTGACCGGACGGCGCCGGCTGCTGGGCGGGGAGGCCGAGCGGGTGCTCGGCGGTTTCGTCTTCTACCTGGCGATGCCCGCCGCGCTCTTCACCGCGCTGTCCCGGACCCGGCTGGACGTGCACCCACCCGCCCTCGGCGCCTTCGCGGCGAGCACCGCCGTCACCATGGCGCTGGCGTTCGGCGTGTGCGCGCTGCGTCGCCGCCATGGGGGCGGCGAGGCGACGATCGGGGCGATGGCGGCCGGGTACGTCAACTCGGCGAACCTGGGCATCCCGGTGGCGCTCCAGGTCCTGGGCGACGCCACCTTCCTCACCGGGGTGCTGCTCTTCCAGGTCCTGGTGGTCACCCCGGTGGTCCTCGTTCTGCTGGACCGGTCCGCCGGTCGCAAGTGGCGGCCGGTGCGGCTGCTGACCCTGCCGCTGCGCAACCCGGTGATCGCGGGGCCGGCCCTCGGCGCCGCATGCGCGGCCCTGCACTGGCGGCCGCCGGACGTGGTCGGCGCGCCGCTCGCCCTGCTCGGCGCCGCGGCCGTGCCGACCGCATTGGTGGCGCTCGGGCTCTCGCTCACCGGTGCGCCGCGTGCCGCCGACGGCCCGCATCCCGGCGGAGGGACGGATCCCGCCGATGGCCCGCACCCCGCCGATGGCCCGCACCCCGCCGATGGCCCGCACCCCGCCGACGGCCCGCACCCCGCCGACGGCCCGCACCGCGGCGACACCGGCGGCGGGCCGCGGTTCGGCGGCCGGGCCGCCGAGGTGGCCCTGCTGTCCGGCCTGAAGCTGCTGGTCCAGCCGGTGATCGCCTGGTCGGTCGGCCGGCTCGTCGGCGTCACGGGGGCGGACCTGCTGGCCCTGGTGGTCTGCGCCGCGCTGCCCACCGCGCAGAACACCTACATCTTCGCCCGCGAGTACGGCCGGGCCGAGGCGGTGGCCCGGGAGACGGTGGTGGTGACCACCGCCTGCTCGATGGGCACCCTGGCGGTGATCGGCGCGCTGCTGGGCTGAACGGGCTTGCCGGCGCCGGGCCGGGATGGCAACATCATCGCGTCAGCCCGACGGGCGAGAGGGGGTGCGCAGATGTCCATCACAACCATTGCCGCGCCCCACCCCGGTCACCGCTGACATCCCACGCACCAGGGGCGCGTCCATCCATTGCGGAGGAACACCGTGAGTGCACGGATCCACAACATCGGCATCGACTGCCGCGACACGTACGCCCTGGCCGGATTCTGGGCCCAGGTCTTCGAGTGCCCCCGCCAGCCGGACGACTTCCCCGGTGACCCGGAGGCCATGCTGCTGCCGCCGGGCGGGCCGGAGGTGCTCTTCCTGGCCGTGCCGGACGAGAAGGTGGTGAAGAACCGCCTGCACCTCGACCTCGAGCCCACCGACCGGACCCGGGACGAGGAGGTGGAGCGCCTGCTCGGCATCGGCGCGGTCCAGGTCGCCGACCAGCGCCGGCCGGACGGGTCCGGCTGGGTGGTGCTGGCCGACCCGGAGGGCAACGAGTTCTGCGTGCTGCGCAGCGCCGCCGAGCGGGCCGCCACGGCCGGCTGACCGACGAAGGCCCCGTCCACCTCGGTGGACGGGGCCCCGGTCAGGTCGTACGGGTCAGGACTTCTGCTCGATCTGCCCGCGGATGGTGGGCAGTTCGGCGGCGGCCTCGTCACCCGACTTGAAGTAGACGATGATCATGCCGAGGCTGCCCTTGTCGCTCCACACGCAGACCCCGAGCGGCACGTTGGAGGCCTCGGCGTCACCACACTTGGCCTCCCCGCCGAGCGGCCCGGCGTTGACAGTCTTCATCTCGCCGAGCTGCACGTCGCTCTCGCCCGCGCTCTTGATGGTGTCGTCGAGCGTCTTGGACGGGTTCGCGTTCAGCCCGGAGGCGGCCGCGATCATCACCAGGTTTTTCTTTTCCGCAGTGCCGTAGAACGCGCCGACGGTGCTGGTGGCGTCCGGGAGGGACTTGTTCAGCTCCGTCTCCAGCTGCTTGGCGAGGTTGAGCAGGGTCGGGTCGGTGGACTTGGCCCGGCCGGCGAGCGTCGCCGGGGCGACCACCCGGGTCTTGGTGGCGTCGACGGTCTCCTTGACCTCGTCCTTGAGCGCGAAGAACGCGATGGCGCCGCCGCCCAGGCAGAGCACCAGCACCACGGCGAGCGAGATCAGCACGATCTTGCCGACCTTGGACTTCTTCTTCGCCGGCGGCAGACTCGGGTCGCCGTACGGCTGCTCGGCCTGCGCCGGGTAGCCGCCCTGCGCGGGGTAGCCGCCCTGCTGCGGCGGCGGGTAACCGCCGGGCTGTTGCGGCGGGGGATAGCCGCCCTGCTGTTGCGCCGGGTAGCCGCCCTGATGCTGCGGCGCGGGGTAGCCGCCGGGCTGCTGTGGTGCGGGGTAGCCGCCCTGCTGGTGTGGCGGCGGGTACGAGCCGTAGGGCGCGCCGCTGTCCGGCTGCGGAGGATAGGGATTGGCTGGCGGCTGCGACATCAGGTCAGCTCCAGATCGTCAGGTCAGGACGGGTGAGCTTAGCCAGCCCACCGGCGACCCGCTGCCCCGTCGCGCCGGGCACGGCCGGTCGGTCCGGCTGCGACGGTCGCGGTGGCCGGTGCCGCCCGTACGGGATGTCCGGCCGCCGCGACCTGCGCCTTCTCCCTCAGGAGCGCTTCTCGACCTGACCCCGGATGGTGACGAACTCAGTCTTCGCCTTGGCAGCGGAAGAGAAGAACATCACGATCAGGCCCACGCTGCCCTCGTCGGCCCAGGTGCAGACCCCGAGCGCGATGCCGGAGCTGTTGCCGGCGCCGCACTTGGCCACGCCCCCGAGCGGGCCGGGGTCGACCGTCGACATTTTCTTGACGGCCAGCGACGTGGACAGACCCTCGACCGCGTCGTCGAGTTCCTTTTCGGGGAGGAGCACCGGGCCGGAGGCGCCGGCCACCATGACCAGGTTCCGCTTGCCCGCGCTGCCGTAGAAGGCGCCCACCGCGCCGGTCTCGTTGCTTACCCCGGATTTCATGTCCCGGACCATCTCGTCGGCGATCCGGCGCAGCTGCGGCTCGGTGTTCTTCGACCGGCCAGCGAGGGTCTTCGGGGTGACCAGCCGGATCTCCGGGGCCGGCTCCACCACCTCCTCCTCCGACGGGGTCGGCTCGGGGGCCGACGTGGTCGGGGCGGCGCGGGAGACACCGGGGGTCGGGCCGGCCGTCGGGTCCGGGTCGCCGCCGCCGGAGAGGGCGACGTAGGCCAGGCCACCCCCGCCCGCGCAGAGGACCAGCAGCCCGGCGAGGACCAGCGACAGGATCAGACCGAGCCGGGACTTCTTTGCCGGCGGCGGGGCCGGCGGAAGGCCGTACGCCGGGGTGCCGGCGAAGCCGTCCGGCTGCACGCCCGGGTATCCGCCCGGCTGCCCCGGCGGCTGGACCCCCGCCTGCCCGTACTGGTAGGCGGGGTACGGCTGGGTGGGTTGCGGGTCGGCCGGCCGGAAACCGCCGTACGCCTGCGTGGCGTCGGGGTGGCCGCCCTGCTGCGGGACGTGGGGCCAGGCCTGGGTCGGCCCGGTGCCCGGGGGTGTGCCCGGTGGCGGCTGGTGTGGGGGCGGGTACGAGCCGGGCTCCTGCGGTGTGGACCAGGGGTCGGCCGGCGGTGTGGACATGCATCAGCTCCAGGCGAGGGTGGGAACGCGCGATGGTAGCGAGCCGCGGGCGGCTGCGCTGCCCCGTCCGAGTCTGACCCAGCCGGGCACGGTGGCGCCCGCGCGGGTCCGCGCCGGTGCCGGAGACGACGATCGCGGTGGCCGGCGACGCCCGCTCGGGGAGTGCCGACCACCGCGATCGCGGTGCAGCGGGGCAGGGGTCAGCCGCGCAGGCTGGCGACCCCGCGCGGCAGGAACCGCTGGCCGGTGACCCGCTCGGAGGTGCCGGTCCGGTCCAGGTACGGCGTGACGCCGCCCAGGTGGAACGGCCAGCCGGCGCCGAGGATCATGCACAGGTCGATGTCCTGCGCCTCGGCGACGACGCCCTCGTCGAGCATCAGCCGAATCTCCTGTGCCAGCGCGTCGAGCGCGTTCTGGCGTACCTGCTCGGCGGTCAGCGGCTGGTCGCCGACCACGAGCAGCTTGGCGACGTCGGCGTTGATCTGGTCGTCGACCACGATCGGTTGGCCGGAGTCGGCGATCCGCTTGAGGTTCTCGCTGACCCCGAACCGGTCCGGGAAGGCCGCGTGCAGGGTGCCGCCCACGTGGTACGCCACGGCCGGCCCGACCAGCTGGAGCAGCGCGAGGGGGCGCATCGGCAGGCCCAGCGGGTCCAGCGCGCTGTTCGCCACGTCCAGCGGGGTGCCCGCGTCCACGGCGGCGAAGACCGTGCCGAGGAAGCGGGTGAGCAGCCGGTTCACCACGAACGCCGGGGCGTCGGAGACCAGCACGGAGGACTTCTTCAGCTGCTTGCCGACCGCGAACGCGGTGGCGAGGGTGGCGTCGTCGGTCCGCCCGCCGCGGACGATCTCCAGCAGCGGCAGCACCGCCACCGGGTTGAAGAAGTGGAAGCCGACGACCCGCTCGGGATGCTCCAGCTCCGCGGCCATCGCGGTGATCGACAGCGACGAGGTGTTGGTGGCGAGCACCGCCTCCGGCCTGACGATCTTCTCCAGCTCGGCCCAGACCTGCTTCTTGACGGTCAGGTCCTCGAAGACGGCCTCGATGACGAAGTCACAGTCAGCGAACGAAGTGAGCTGGCCCGGCGCCGGCGCGGCGAAGGCCTCTGCCTTCGGCGCGCCGCTGACCAGGCCGTACAGCTTGGCGGCGGTGCCCTTGTCCATCCGGCCCTTGGTGACGGCCTTCTCGATCTGGGTGTGCACGTAGCCGACGCCGGAGTCCACCCGGGACTGGTCCAGGTCGGTCATGACGACCGGCACCTGGAGGCGGCGGGCGAAGAGCAGGGCGAGCTGGCTGGCCATCAGGCCGGCGCCGACGATGCCGACCTTGGTGACCGGCCGGGCCAGGCCCTTGTCCGGCGCGCCGGCCGGCCGCTTGGCCCGCCGCTGCACCAGGTCGAAGGCGTACAGGCCGCTGCGCAGCTCCTCGGAGAAGATCAGGTCCGCGAGGGCCTCGTCCTCGGCGGCGGTGCCGGTCGCGAAGTCCGCGTCCTTCGCCGTCTCCAGCAGATCAAGGGCCTGGTACGCGGCCGGGACCGCGCCGTGCAGCCGCTGGTCGAGGGTCTGCCGGGCGAAGTAGAGCACGCCCGCCCACATGTCCTTGTCGACCTCGGGCCGGGTGACGGTGACCTCGCCCCGGACGACGCTGGCGGCCCACTCCAGGGACCGCTCCAGGAAGTCGGCCGGCTCCAGCAGCACGTCCGCGATGCCCATCTCGGCGGCCTGCTTCGGCTTGAGCATCTTGTTCTGCATCAGCGGGTTCTGGATGATCACCTGGGTTGCCGCCGGGATGCCGATCAGGTTCGGCAGCAGTTGGGTGCCGCCCCAGCCGGGCACCAGGCCGAGGGAGACCTCGGGCAGCGCCAGCGCTGCCGCGCCGCCGGACAGCGTCCGGTAGTGGCAGTGCAGGGCCAGCTCCAGGCCCCCGCCCATCGCCGCGCCGTTGACGAAGGCGAAGGTCGGGATCTGGCTGTCCTTGAGCCGGGCGAAGACCCGGTGGCCGAGCCGGCCGATCTCCACGGCCTGCGCACGGTCGGCGAGCTGCGGGAGGCTGGTGATGTCCGCGCCCACGCAGAAGATGTACGGCTTGCCGGTGACCGCGACGAACGCGGGGTTCGCCGCCAGCGCGGCGGTGATCGCCTCGTCCAGGCTGGTCAGACCGGCCGGGCCGAAGGTGTTCGGCTTGGTGTGGTCGAAGCCGTTGTCCAGGGTGATCAGGGCGGCGGGACGGTCCAGCCCTGGTACCTTCACCTCGCGCAGCAGCGCCCTGGTGACGACCTCGTTCGGTGCGGCGAGCGCGCTCACTTGTCTCCACCCTCCCGCTGTGCCGGCTTGCTGGACTCCGTCCAGTGTGGGTTCCTGGACTCCGTCCAGTGTGGGTTCTCCCAGATGACCGTGCCGCCCATGCCGATGCCGATGCACATGGCGGTGAGGCCGTAGCGGACCTCGGGGTGCTCGGCGAACTGCCGGGCGAGCTGGGTCATCAGCCGTACGCCCGAGGAGGCGAGCGGGTGGCCGATGGCGATCGCCCCACCCCACGGGTTGACCCGCGGGTCGCCGTCGGCGATGCCGAAGTGGTCGAGGAAGGCGAGCACCTGCACGGCGAACGCCTCGTTCAGCTCGAACAGGCCGATGTCGTCGATGGTGAGGCCGGCGATCCGCAGCGCCTTCTCCGTCGAGGGGATCGGGCCGACGCCCATCACCTCGGGCTCGACGCCCACGAAGCCGTACGACACCAGCCGCATGGCGACCGGGAGGCCCAGCTCGCGCGCGGTGGACTCGGCGGCCAGCAGGCTGGCGGTGGCGCCGTCGTTCAGGCCGGCCGCGTTGCCCGCGGTGACCTTGCCGTGCGGGCGGAACGGGGTCTTCAGGGTGGCGAGCTTCTCCAGCGAGGTCTCCCGGGGAGCCTCGTCGGTGGTGGCCAGGCCCCAGCCGCCGTCGGCGTCCCGGATCGCGACGGGCACCAGGTCGTCCTGGAGCTTGCCGTTGGCGTACGCCTTGGCGGTCCTCTGCTGCGAGGCGAGCGCGAACGCGTCGGTGCGCTCCTTGGTGATCTGCGGGACCCGGTCGTGCAGGTTCTCCGCGGTGGCGCCCATGACCAGGGCGGACGGGTCGACCAGCTGCTCCGCGATGATCCGCGGGTTGGGGTCCACGCCCTCGCCCATCGGGTGCCGGCCCATGTGCTCGACGCCACCGGCGATGGCGATGTCGTACGCGCCCATGGCGATGCCGCCGGCGACGGCGGTGACGGCGGTCATCGCGCCGGCACACATCCGGTCGATGGCGAAGCCCGGCACGGTCTTGGGCAGGCCGGCCAGCAGGGCGGCGGTGCGGCCGATGGTCAGACCCTGGTCGCCGATCTGGGTCGTGGCGGCGATGGCGACCTCCTCGACCCGCTCCGGCGGCAGCTGCGGGTTACGGCGCAGCAGCTCGCGGATGCAGCGGATCACCAGGTCGTCGGCGCGGGTGTTGGCGTACATGCCACCCGCCTTGCCGAACGGGGTGCGGACGCCGTCGACGAAGACGACATCCCGAACTTCACGGGGCACTTGGAGCCTCCTTTTCGACCATAATTCGGCCTCGGCGCCGAGAGGCGGCACTACGGACCGAATGAAGGCCGCCGGCACGGGCGTGTTCCCCCGGATGCTACTCGCCAGTAACCAACCCCGACACCACCCCCCATGTGGCCAACCCCACACCTTTTCGCCCAGCCCACCCGTGGCTGATCATGAAGTTCTTCCCCCTCCACCCGGCGGGCCGGGGGCACCACCTCATGACCAACAGACGGGTCAGGAGGTGGGGAGGGCCTCGGTCAGGGCGGGGGTGAGGAGGGTGAGTTGCCATTCGCGGGCGCCGTAGCCGCGGAGGGTCTCCGCGACGATGGCCTCGGTGATCTCCTCCGGGGGGAGCCAGGCCAGGCGGCGTACGGAGTCGGGCGCGATCAGGTTCTCCGGGGGCAGGTTGTGCTCCCCGGCCACCCGGACCACCACCTCCCGGCAGCGGGCCAACCGGCCGGCGGCCACCGGGTCCCGCTCCGTCCAGCGGTGCGGCGGGGGCGGACCCTCGACCGTCGGGGCGACCGGCAGCGCGTCCTCCGGCAACTGCCGGGCGTCGTCCAGCGCCGCCAGCCAGGTGCGGGACAGCCGGCGGACCGAACGGCCGCCGAACCCGGGCAGGGTCAGTAGGGTCTTCTCGTCCTTCGGGTCCAGCTCGGCGGCGGCGACGATCGCCGAGTCCGGCAGCACCCGCCCCGGCGCGGCGTCCCGCCGGGCGGCGATCTGGTCCCGGGCGTACCACAGGGAGCGGACCCGGGCCTGGGCCCGCGCCCCGCGTACCCGGTGGATGCCCGAGGTGCGCCGCCACGGCTCGGCGCGTACCCGCGGCGGGCGGGCGCCGTTGCGGATCAGCGCGGCGAACTCCTCCGCCGCCCACTGCGACTTTCCCTGCCGGGTCAGCTCCTCGTCCAGGGCGTCGCGGAGGTCCACCAGCATCTCCACGTCCAGGGCGGCGTACGTCAGCCAGGACTCGGGCAGCGGCCGGCTGGACCAGTCGGCCGCCGAGTGGTGCTTCTCCAGCGTGTAGCCGAGCAACTGCTCGGTGAGGGCGGCCAGCCCGACCCGCTCGAAGTTGGCCAGCCGGGCGGCCAGCTCGGTGTCGAAGAGCCGGCGCGGGCACAGCCCCACCTCGGCCAGGCAGGCCAGGTCCTGGCTGGCGGCGTGCAGCACCCACTCCGCCCCGCCGATCGCCTCGTCGAGCGCGGTCAGGTCGGGCAGCGGCAGCGGGTCGACCAGCGCCGTCCCGGCGCCCTGCCGGCGCAACTGCACCAGGTAGGCGCGCTGGCTGTAGCGGTAGCCGGAGGCGCGCTCGGCGTCCAGGGCCACCGGGCCGTCGCCCGCGGCGAAGCGGGCCACGACCTCGTCGAGTTCGCTCGGGGTGGCCACCGGCTGGGGCGTGCCGTCGCGGGGAGCGGTCAGCGGCACGGGGCCGCCGCTGGACTGGTCGGTCCCCACGTCCACCGGCTCCGGCGCGGCCGAGGGCTGGGCGTCTCCCGTACGGCTTTCGGCGGCCCGACGGCGCAGGGGTGGTTCGTCGGTCACCTGACAACCCTAGTGCGCCGCGCGATCCGGCGTGCGCAGCCGGTCCGGCGTGTGTCTCCGGAGGCGGCCGGCAGATGTCGTGGGAAGTCGGACAACGGGGGAGACAAACCTCGTTCGCGCCGGTACGGTCCATCGGGCATCGCGCCGGTCACCACCCGGAGGTGCCGCGGCACGGGCGTCTACGGGGAGGACGTGGCGATAATGACGGCTGGGTACGGGCCGGGCGGCGGGACGCCGGAGCACGGTGCCGTTGACCGCTGGCCGGAGGCCGCCGTCGACGGTCGTCCCGGGCCACTGCCACCCCGGATCGAACCGCCCCGGCCGCCGGCGTCGTCGTACCCGCCGCCGCCCGCGTCCGGCCAGCCGGGTGCCGCCTTCGCTCCCTCCGCTCCCGGTCACCCAGCCGCCGCGGGGCAGGCGACCACCAACCCGCCGCCTGCAGGTGGCTTCCCGCCGCCGGCCTTCCCGACGCCCCGGACCACCTGGTCGCCGCCGCCGAACACCGGCCAGTGGAATGGCCCGGCACCGGCCGCGCCAGGCTCTGGGCCGGTCTTCCCGGGTACGCCCGGATCCGTCCCCGGCCCGGTCCTCCCCGGTACGCCGGCCGCCGGCCCCGCCCACCCCGGCGTGCTGTCACCAGCCGGCGTGCTGTCACCAGCCGGCGCGGTGGCACCGGACCGGGGCCGTCCGCTCACCGTCGCCGCCCTCGTGCTCGCGGTCGTGCTGGCCGCGGTGGCCGGCGTCCAGGCGTATCAGATCAGCCGGCTCTCGGACCGGATCGCTGACAACGACCGGCAGCTCGCGGCGGCCCAGGACGGCGCCGGCACCCGCTTCGACGGCCTGGAGCAGCGGGCCGAGGCACTGGAGAAGCAGGCGGGTTCCGCCTTCAATCCGGAGGCTGTCGCCGGCGCCGTGCTGCCCAGCGTCTTCCGTGTCCGGGCCGGCCGGTTCACCGGCACCGCGTTCGTCGTGGGCAAGCCCGCCGCCGGAGGCGGGGCGAACCTGTTCACCAACTTCCACGTGGTGGAGTCGGTCTTCGAGGGCGGCGGCCGGCAGGTCTTCCTGGAGCGGACCGACCAGCGCTTCCCGGCCACCATCGTCAAGGTCGACAAGGACAACGACATCGCCCACCTGCGGACCACCGGCCGGTTCACCGGCCTGACCACCGCGCCCACCCGGGTGAAGTCCGGGCAGCAGATCGTCGTGGTCGGCGCCCCGCTCGGGCTGGAGGACAGCGTGACCACGGGTGTGGTGAGCGCCTTCCGCAAGGACGAGGACGGCTCCGGAGAGGTGATCCAGTTCGACGCCCCGATCAACCCGGGCAACTCCGGCGGTCCGGTGATCAACGGCTCGAAACAGGTCGTCGGCATCGCCACCGCCAAGGCCCGGGACGCCGAGGGCATCGGCCTCGCCGTACCGATCAAGACCGCCTGCGACGGCTTCCGGATCTGCTGACCCGCACCGCGGGCCATCCCGCCGACCAACTCGGGTTGGCGTCAGGGACCGCTCGACCTTCCTGTCGGCCGTACCCGGCCGTCCCCGCCGACCCCGCGTCGGCCATCAACCCGGATCATCCGGTTCCGGCGCGGCTTTCCCGCACCGGACCAGTCACCTGGAGGAAGAAGCAGATGTCCCAGCCACCGACCGGGCCGGAGGGCTTCCGGCCGGCGTACCCGCCGCAGCAGCCGGCCGCGCCCGGTCCGCAGCCGTCGGGCGGTTCCGTCCACGGCACCCCCTACGGCGCCCCGCCCGCGCCGCAGCAGTACGGCCCCGGCCAGGCGGCGTTCGCGCCGCCCCGCCAGCCGCCGGCGCCGGGCGGGCCGGTCTCCGCGCCCCCCGTTCCCGGCCTGTACGCCCCGATGCCCGCCCCGCTGGTCTCGGGGCCCGCCTACGGGCAGCCGATGTCGGTTCCGCCGGTCTCCGGGCCGGCGTTCGGGCAGCCGACGTCCGCCCCGCCCGGGTCGGTGCCCCCGTTCGGCGCGCCCGCGCCTGGTGTCGGCAAGGGCCGCACGGTGCTGATCCTGGCCGTCGTGGCCGGGCTGCTCTTCGTGCTGAGCGGCGTGATGAGCGGTCTGTTCGTCGCCAAGAGCAACGAATTGGACAACACCGAGCGGCGGCTCTCCGGCCAGGTGAGCGAGCGCGACGGCACCATCGCCGCGAACACCAAGGAGATGGAGCAGATCAGGGCCGAGCTGCAGGGCGCCCAGGACAAGCTGGCGGACACTCAGCAGGACCTCACCGGCACCCGCAACGACCGCGACGAGCAGGCCCGGCAGAAAAAGGTCATCGCCTCCTGCCTGGACAAGCTGACCACCGCGCTCGCCGCGGCGGCGGCCAACAACAAGAGCGCCTTCGACAAGGCCAGCAAGGGCATGGACAAGGTCTGCGACGAGGCCGAGAACTACCTCTGAGTCGATCGCCCGGGTCAGGCCGCGCCGGCCGACCGGCGCTCGGAGAGCGCGGTCACCCCGGGCGGCGGCAGCCCCGCCGTCGAGGCGAGCAGCGCGCACCAGGCCTCCAGGTGCGGGGCCAGGTCCTCGCCGAGCGGCGTCCAGGACGCCCGGATCTCGACGTCCCCGGCGGCGGGCGGGCCGGCCAGCTCGCCGAACCGGGTCGACATGGTCTGGGTGATCGTGCCGCCGGCCGCCTGGTAGCGCGCGTCGTGCGCCGCCAGCGCGTCGACCAGCCAGGTCCAGCCCACCCCGGGCAGCAGCGGGTCGGCGGCCAGGTCGACCTCCAGCTCCGCGGTGACATAGGTGACCAGCCGCAGGGTGCCCCGCCACGCCTCGTGCCCGGCCGGGTCGTGCAGCAGGATCAGCCGCCCGGTGGCCACCTCGTCCTCGTCGCGCCGCACGGCGGCGGAGAGCGCGAACGCGTACGGGGCGAGCCGCTGCGGGGCGCCGACCTCCTCCAGCATGATCTCCGCCCGAGGGGTCACCGACCGTAGCCCGGCGACCGCGCGGGCGAAGGTCTCCGGGAGCGCGATCGGGGGGGCCATGACCGGCAGCCTATGTCGCCGCCGGCCCGCCCGCCCGGACGGCGCGCCGAAGGCCGGGACGCGCCGGACCCGTACCGCGGGCCGCGGGGCGCGGTACGGGTCCGGCCCCGGCGCGCCAGGGCCGGACGGCCCGGTGGGCGAGGGTCACAAAAGGCGGCGGTGCCGGTGGGCGGCCCCCGGCCACGTGGCACGATTGCCGCGATGAGCACCGACACCACGGGCACTGCCGCCCGAGACGGAGAACCCCGCCCCGGCGGGCCGGCCGACTCGCCCTTCGTCCGGGCCTGCCGCCGCGAGCCCGTCCCGCACACCCCGGTCTGGTTCATGCGCCAGGCCGGCCGGTCGCTGCCGGAGTACCGCGAGATCCGGGCCAACGTCGGGATGCTCGACTCCTGCCGCCGCCCGGACCTGGTCGCCGAGATCACCCTCCAGCCGGTCCGCCGGCACGGGGTCGACGCCGCGATCCTGTTCAGCGACATCGTGGTCCCGGTCGCCGCGGCCGGCGTCGACCTGGACATCGTGCCGGGCACCGGGCCGGTGGTGGCCGAGCCGGTGCGTACCGCCGAGGACGTCGAGCGGATCCGTCCGATCACCCGCGACGACGTTTCCTACGTGGACGAGGCGGTCCGGCTGCTCGTGGCCGAGCTGGGCGGGACCCCGCTGATCGGCTTCGCCGGCGCGCCGTTCACCCTCGCCAGCTACCTGGTCGAGGGCGGCCCGTCGCGGACCCACGCCAAGACCAAGGCCCTGATGTACGGCCAGCCGGAGCTCTGGCACGCGCTCTGCGCCCGCCTCGCCGAGGTGACCCTGGCCTTCCTGCGGGTGCAGATCGACGCCGGGGTCTCCGCGGTGCAGCTCTTCGACTCCTGGGCCGGCGCGTTGTCGGAGGCCGACTACCGCCGCTACGTGCTGCCGCACTCGACGGCCGTGCTGGCCGGGCTGGCCGACGCCGGCGTGCCCCGGATCCACTTCGGGGTGGGCACCGCCGAGCTGCTCGGCGCGATGGGCGAGGCCGGCGCCGACGTGGTCGGCGTGGACTGGCGTACCCCGCTGGACGTGGCCACCGGCCGGATCGGCAAGGGCAGGGCGGTGCAGGGCAACCTCGACCCGGCCGTGCTGTTCGCCCCCTGGCCGGTGGTGGAGACCGAGGTCCGGCGGATCCTGGAGCAGGGCCGGGCCGCTCCCGGCCACGTGTTCAACCTCGGCCACGGCGTCCCGCCGGAGACCGACCCCGACGTGCTGACCCGGGTGGTCGCGCTGGTGCACGAGGTGTCCGCGCGCCGGTCCGAGCAGGGCTGACGCGTCGTGCGGCGGCCGTGGCGGGTGGCGGTGGTCGGCGGCGGGATCGCCGGGCTGGCCGCCGCCGTCCGGTTGCGTGACCGTGCCCCTGCCGGCACCGAGATCACCGTGTACGAGCAGTCCGGCGCGCTCGGCGGCAAGCTGCGCACCGGTGCGCTCGCCGGAGCGCCCGTGGAGTTCGGCGCCGAGTCGTTCCTGATGCGCGACGCGGCCGGCGGGGAGTCCGGGGCCGTCGCGCTGGTCCGCCGGCTCGGGCTGGCCGGGAAGATCGTTCACCCCACCGCCGGGCAGGCCGCGCTCGCCGTCGACGGCGGGCTGCGCCCGGTGCCGGGCGGCACGCTGGTGGGCGTACCCGGGGATCTGGAGCGGGTGGCGACGGTCGCGCGGCCGGCGGCGGACGCCGACCGCGACGGCGGCCGGCCGCTGCTCGGGCCGCACGAGGACGTCTCCGTCGGGGCCCTGGTCCGGGCCCGCCACGGCGATCAGGTGGTGGACCGGCTGGTCGACCCGATGCTCGGCGGCGTTTACGCCGGCCGGGCCGACGACCTGTCGCTGGTCACCACCATGCCGGCGCTGGCCCGCGCGGCCCGGGTCGAGCACACCCTCACCGGGGCGGTCCGCGCCGCCCAGGCCGCCGCGCCGCGCGCCCCCGGCGCGCCGATCTTCGGCACCCTGGCCGGCGGGCTCTCCACGCTGGTCGAGGCCGCGGCGGCGGCCAGCGGCGCGACGGTCCGGCGCGACGCCGCGGTACGCGAGCTGACGCCCACCGCGCGGGGCTGGCGGCTGACCGTCGGCCCGACCCGCGACCCCGAACTGGTCGAGGTGGACGCCGTGGTACTCGCCGTGCCGGCCCGGCCCGCCGCCCGGCTGCTCGCCGACGTCAGCCCCGAGGTGGCCACGACGATCGGCGGCCTCGACTACGCCAGCGTCGCCCTGGTCACCATGGCCCTGCCGCGGCCGGAGCTGCCGGCGCTCTCCGGCTTCCTGGTGCCGGCCACCGAGGGGCTGCTGATCAAGGCGGCCACGTTCTTCACCACCAAGTGGGGCCACCTGGCCCGGCCGGACGGGATCGCCCTGGTCCGCGCCTCCGTCGGCCGGTACGGCGACGAGACGTCGCTGCACCTGGCGGACCCCGACCTGGTGGCCACCGTGCACCGGGAGCTGTCCGGCGTGCTCACGGTGGCGCTGCCCGCGCCGCTCGCCAGCCACGTGCAGCGCTGGGGCGGGGCCCTGCCGCAGTACGCCCCGGGCCACCTCGACCGGGTCGCCGCCGCCCGGACGGCGCTGCGCGCCGCCCACCCGACGCTGGCCCTGGCCGGCGCCGGCTTCGACGGGGTCGGCATCCCGGTCTGCGTCCGTTCCGGCGAGACGGCGGCCGGAGAGATCATCGAAGCACTAGGAGGAACGGGGTCTTAACGCTTCCCCATGGATGAATCCGGGGGATTTCTGACTCTGACCGCACCCGAGCCGCCGCCCCGAAGGGAGCCGACCGGATGTCTTACGTCATCAACACCAGCACGGTCGCGCTCTACCGTGGCCAGGACCGTCCTGGCGGCGTTCAGGTCGCGCCCGGCGGTGTACCCGCAGTCGTCGCACCTGAAAGTTCTGACACCCAGCCCCAGGCGTTCCTTGGTTCTCGTACCGAACTCGGAGCCACCGGCACCGACCCCACTCAGACAACAGCGCGGCCACCGCGGTCGCGCCGGGGCGCAACCGGTAGGTGTACCGCACTGTTTCATCCACACCAGACACTATGCACCACCGCGCTATTCAGTGTCGGCATGGATGAGGTTCGGTCGAACAACAACGTCGTGTACCGCTGCACCTACCACGTCGTGTGGTGCCCCAAGTACCGCCGGCCCGTCATCACCGGGGAGGTGGACACCCGGCTCAAAAAGGTCATTCGCGAAGTGTGCGCTGAGCGAGACGCACCGATCGTCGAGCTGGAGACCATGCCCGACCACGTGCACCTGCTGGTCACCTGCGACCCGCAGTTCGGCATCCACCGGCTCGTCAAGCAGATCAAGGCCACGTCATCGGGCGTACTGCGCGCCGAGTACCCCAGCCTTCGGTCGCGCCTACCAACCCTGTGGACCAACAGCTACTTCGTCGCCACCGTCGGCGGCGCAACCTCGGAGGTCGTCAAGAGATATGTCGAGAACCAGCGCAACGCCTAACCGCCCTTACCTCCCCATGGCCAGAGCCACGGGTTTCACGGGCGGAACACGATGACCGAGCAGACCAACGCGGCCCGGATCAGGGAGCTCAACGCCAGCATCCGCTACACCATGTGGTCGGTGTTCCGGGCCAGCAGCCCGCTGCCGGCCCTGCGGGAGAACGTCGTCGACGAGGTCGAGGCGCTCTTCGAGGAGCTGGCCGGCAAGGACGTCACGATCCGCGGCGTCTACGACGTGGCCGGCCTGCGCGCCGACGCCGATGTGATGATCTGGTGGCACTCACCCTCCAGCGACGCGCTCCAGGACGCCTACCTGCGATTCCGCCGGACCACACTGGGTCGGGCGCTCACCCCGGTCTGGTCGCAGATGGCCCTGCACCGGCCAGCCGAGTTCAACAAGAGTCACATCCCGGCGTTCCTCGCCAACGAGGAGCCCCGCCCCTACCTCTGCGTCTACCCGTTCGTCCGCTCGTACGAGTGGTACCTGCTGCCGGACGCCGAGCGGCGCGAGATGCTGGCCGAGCACGGCCGGATGGCGCGCGGCTACCCGGACGTGCGGGCCAACACGGTCGCCTCGTTCGCCCTCGGCGACTACGAGTGGATGCTCGCCTTCGAGGCCGACGAGCTGCACCGGATCGTCGACCTGATGCGCGACCTGCGCGGCTCCGGCGCCCGCCGGCACGTCCGGGAGGAGATCCCGTTCTACACCGGCCGGCACCGCTCGGTCGCCGACCTCGTCAACAGCCTGGTGTAACGGGCTCGCCGGCGGCCGGGGCCACGCGGTGCGCGACCCCGGCCGGCCGGGTCAGACGGTTGCGGTGCAGCCCCGCAGGCTCCCACGAAAAACGCTATCCGTGGATGTATCCAGGGCGGGCGGGCCCGCGCTCCCGGCGCATCGGGACGTGCGGGATGCCGTCCTCGACGTACTCCGGGCCGGTCACCGTGAACCCGTGCCGGGCATAGAAGGCGACCAGGTGGGACTGCGCCTCCAGCACGCACGGCCGGTCGCCGACCAGCCGCAGCGCCTCGGTCACCAGCCGGCCAGCGTGGCCGCCGCCGCGCGCCGTGGGCGCCACCACCACCCGGCCGATCCGCGCCGCTCCGTCCGGGTCGGCCAGGATCCGCAGGTACGCCAGGACCATGCCGTCGTGCTCCAGCCAGAGGTGCCGGGTGCCGGGCTCGACGTCCCGGCCGTCCAGCTCCGGGTACGGGCAGTGCTGTTCGACCACGAACACGTCGATGCGCAGCCGGAGCAGGTCGTGGAAGGTGCGGGCGTCCAGGTCGGCGAAGGCGGCGACCCGGACGTGGGCGGTCTGCGACGGCATCCCGCGATGGTAGGCCGCGCGGTGCGGCGGACCCGCGTGAGCCCGGTCCCCGGTGGGGGCCGGGCGCGCGGTCAGGCCGGGCGGGCGCCGACCGCGTCGCGGATCTCGCCGCCCTGGGCCTCCTCGGCGCGGGCGCAGTGGGCGCAGCAGAAGAATCGGCCGCCGACCTCCACCCCGTGGCCGAGGATCTTGACGTTGCAGTGCTCGCAGATCGGCGCGAGCTTGTGCGCCGCGCACTCGAAGCAGTCGAAGGTGTGCGTGTCGCCGCTGACCGTGCGCACCTCGAACGCCATCCAGTAGTCGTTGCCGCAGACCTCACAGGTAGCCACGATGAAAACCCCCAAATCAGGACATGTAATACCAGGATGCGGCAAGGCTGGGCTCTCGGGGGCGAAATACCGCGAGTGGATCCGGTCGGGGCGGCGTTTCGCCACGTCCGGCTGGACGACGACTCCGCCGACCGGGTCGACGAGAAGGGCGGCCTGCTGCTGCTCTGGCCCCACAGGGAGCGCGCTGCCCGGCGGACCTCGCCCGACTGCGGGACGCCCCGGCAGGCCAGGTGGACGCCGTGCTGCGCCAGGTGCTCGGCGCCCACCAGCAGGCGGCCGCCGACCTGGCTTGGGCGCACCTGGAGACCGCGACCAGCCCGCGGGTACGCGAACTCGCCAGGCGGATCGAGCAGTCGCGTACCGCCGAGGTGCGGCTGATGGCGGCGCCGGCGGTCAGCGGCCGGTAGGCGACGATGCGCCGCCGGCCGGGCGCGGCCGGCGGCGGCACCCGACGGGTCAGGCGTCGGCGCGCGGCTCCAGCCGGATCGACAGCGAGTTGACGCAGTGCCGGGTGTCCTTCGGGGTGAAGCGCTCGCCGTGGAAGACGTGCCCCAGGTGGCTGTCGCAGCGCGCGCAGCGGATCTCCGTACGGGTCATGCCGAGGCTGCGGTCCTCGATCTCCTTGACCCGGCCGGGAATGGCGTCGTCGAAGCTCGGCCAGCCGCAGTGCGAGTCGAACTTGGTGTTGCTGGAGAAGAGCTCGAGGCCGCAGGCCCGGCAGTGGTAGACGCCGGGGGTCTTGGTGTCGACGTACTCGCCCGTCCAGGGCGGCTCGGTGCCGGCCTCGCGCAGCACCCGGAACTCCTGCGGGCTCAGCCGGACCCGCCACTCGTCCTCGGTGCGGGGCAGCTCGTTCTCGTCAAGACTCACCCGTCAACGGTACGCCGGATGTCGGGGGCGTCGCATATGGTCGCGGGATGGGCGGCTCCTCGAAGGCGACGGTGACCGAGATCGAGGTCGCCGGGCACACCGTCCGGCTGACCAGCCCCGACCGGGTCATTTTCCCGGGGCGCGGCTTCACCAAGGCGGACGTCTTCCACTACTACCTGGCGGTCGGCGACGGGATCATGCGTGCCCTGCGGGACCGCCCCACCACGCTCCAGCGCTTCCCCGAGGGCGTCGAGGGGGAGATGTTCTTCCAGAAGCGGGTGCCCACCCGGGGCGTCCCGCCGTGGGTGCGTACGGCGAAGATCAGCTTCCCCAGTGGGCGCAACGCCGACGAGCTCTGCCCGGCCGACCTCGCCCACGTCGCCTGGGCCGCCCAGATGGGCACCCTCGTCTTCCACCCCTGGCCGGTGCGGGCCGCCGACGTCGACCGCCCCGACGAGCTGCGCGTCGACCTCGACCCGCAGCCCGGCACGGACTTCGCCGACGCGGCGACCGCGGCCGGCGAGCTGCGCGCGCTCCTGGCCGAGCTGGGCGCCACCGGCTGGCCGAAGACCTCCGGCGGCCGGGGCGTGCACGTCTACCTGCGGATCGCGCCCCGCTGGGCGTTCACCGAAGTGCGCCGGGCCACCATCGCGCTGGCCCGCGAGCTGGAGCGCCGCCGCCCCGACCTGGTCACCACCGCCTGGTGGAAGGAGGAGCGGGGCCGGCGGGTGTTCGTCGACTTCAACCAGATGGCCCGGGACCGGACGATCGCCTGCGCGTACTCGCTGCGCGCCAACGCCCGGGCCACCGTCTCCACCCCGGTCACCTGGGACGAGCTGCCCGACGTGGACCCGGACGACTTCGACCTGCGCAGCGTGCCCGCCCGGCTCGCCGAGCGAGGCGACCCGCACGCGGGTATCGACGACACCGCGTACGACATCACCCCGCTGCTGGAGTGGGCCGAGCGGGACGCGGCCGCCGGGCAGGGCGACATGCCGTACCCGCCGGACCACCCGAAGATGCCCGGCGAGCCGAAGCGCGTCCAGCCCTCCAAGGACCGCGACCGCCCCCGCTGATCCCGGTCGTCCATGTCAGCCTGGCCGGGCGGGCTGTCCAGGCGAGGAATCTCTCGAACAGGTCCGCCGGGGACGGGGCGGGATTCGGATTGAGCCTGATCAGATCGGCCGTGGCGTCGAACAAGAGGCCGGCCAGGTAGACGGAGAGGGCTACCCGGTCCCGCCGGTATTCCACACCCGACAGCAGCCGCGCCGGCTGGCACGGCGAGGCGGCGGCGCATACCCGGCACAGCCACCGGGGCCGCATCGGTACGTGCGGGTGCATGGCGAGAAGTGGATCAGGCAGCACCGGCCGGAGCAGTCGACGGACTGAGAGAGTGCGCCGAGCCCCGGAGCCAGCTGGCGCGGCGGACACCGCGACGCTTCGGTCAGCGGGGCCCGGCCATCGCCTCCACCGCCTCCTTGGCGGTCTTCAGGTCCGCGCCGGTCGCCGCCCGGTACGCCTTGATCGCTTTGATCTTCTCGCCCCGGGCCAGGTGCTCGCGGACCCCGGGCAGCGCCGGGCCCTCGTCCACGACACCGAGGTGGTCCATCACCAGCTGGAGCCGGCGCTCGATCTCGGCAATCCGCACCGCCGCCCCGTCCCGGCGGGCCGTCGGGGCGGACAACTGCGCCGCGAGCAGCGCCACGACGAGCGCCAGCAGGATCACGAGGGTGGCTTCCATGTCGGTGATCCAAGCAGACCGAGTGGAGGAGGCCCACCAAGGGGCCTCCGGGTGTCTGGTCCCGCCCGTCACGCAGCGTCACACTGCGTTGATCAAGTCAACGTCCGGTCGTGCCGATGAGCGATCGTCGTTGCTTCAGCGTTCCGCTGCCCATGATCGGGCGGCCGGGTCGCGCGAAAGACCGAGCATTGACGGCGCCCATCGTGTCAGGATGCTCGGCATGTCTGGTCGCGCACTGAGCTTCGGAGCGGTGGCGGAAGCATACGAACGGTTCCGGCCGGGGTATCCCGTGGAGCTGTTTGACATGGTGATGACGTACGCGGGTCAGCCGGTTCGGGCCGCCCTCGAGATTGGCGCCGGGACAGGCAAAGCAACCCGTCTGTTCGCTCAACGGGGGGTGACGGTCACCGCGACCGAGCCTGACGGGGCCATGCTCGCCGAGCTGCGTAAGCACATGCCAGCAAACGTCAAGACCGTGCAAGCCGCGTTCGAGGACCTGCGACCAGGCGAGAGCTATGGGCTGGTTTATGCGGCAGCGGCGCTGCATTGGACAAACCCGGAGGGGCGGTGGTCGCGCATGGCCGCGCTGCTGGAGCCGGGTGGCGTGTTCGCCTCGTTCGGCGGACCAGTCCAGCTGGCTGACCCGGCTGTGGAGGAAGCTGTGCGCGCGGCCCGGGCACCGTTCTTGCAGAGCGACGAGGTCCCGTCTCCAGACGGGACGCCCCCGGGACACGACATGCAGTGGCCGGGTACGGAGCTCCAACGGTCTGAATGGTTCGCCGATGTTCAGCAGTCCGTGATCGAGCGGCGCTTCACGATGAGCGCTCGTGACCACGTGGGCCTCCTCTCGACCATCTCGGCTTATCTCGAACTGCCGACCTACGAGCAAGAGCAGGCATACAGCCGGATCATGCAGGTCCTGCCTGAGACGGTCGAGATTGCCGCCGACATCACCGTCCATCTCGCGCGTCGGCGCCGGGAGCAGTAGTGCCTCGGTAGCCAGATGTCCCCGCATGCCAACGGCCATCCGGACATGCCGCGAAGCGCTCGTCACGGAAGGTAACCCGGATCGCGGGTGCCTGCATCCGGACGTGCCGATAAGCGGACGTTGGTGAGGTTGCTTTTCCGTAACTCGGTTGCGTGCTTGGCCCCCTTTATGGAGGGATGGGCCATGTGGTGACTGAGATTCGCTCTGTCGAGCGTCACGAGTTCGTCGAGTATTTGCGGGCGCTGCCGTTCGCGAACGGGCTACCGAGCTGGGAGCCGTACCCTGCAGCGTGGCACGGCGGCGCGGAGGCTTGGCCGTGCCCGCGGCCGCCAGCGACTCGCGAGCAGCTGGAGTCGTGGGTCGATGAGTTGATGGAGGACGACACCTTCCGACCGCAAGCGGCGATCGTGGACGGCAAGGTGGTGGGGGCCACGGCGATGCTGTCGCTCGAGGTGACCACTCCAGGATTGCGTGTTGTGCCCATGGGTGGCGTCACCGGCACCGGCGTCATCGCCACTCACCGGCGGCGGGGCCTGCTACGGGGCATGATGCAGGCGATGTTCACCGACGCCCTGGAGCGTGGTGAGGCGATCGCCGAGCTCAGCGCGAGCGAGGGCGGCATCTATGGGCGGTTCGGGTTCTCCCCAGCGACGCTGCGCACCCGGTGGGAGATCGAACGCTCGGACGGTCGGCTTGTCGACGCCGATCCTGACCTGGGCAGCCTGGAGTTGGTCGATGCAGCGACAGCGCGGGAGGTGTGGCCCGGGATCTTTGACCGGGTGCGACGGGCACGGGTCGGCGAGATCACGGCAACCAAGGGCCGCTGGGCGGACCTGTCCGATGAGGCCAAGGGCACCGACGGGCCGCTGCGATACCTCATCCACCGCGACGCGGCAGGGCAGGTGGACGGCATCGCGAACTACCGCCTGCCGTGGTCGACAAACCCCGGTGGAGTCGGCGTGCTGGTGGTCGAAGCGCTGGAGGCGCTCACCGATGAGGCCTACCGAGCCATGTGGTCCCTGCTACTTGACTTCGACCTCACGCGCAAAGTCGTCGCCCCGACACGACCAGCCGACGAACCTCTGCGCTGGATGCTACGCAACCCGCGAGCCATGCGCGTCACGCGGCAGTCGGACAACCTCTGGGTGCGAGTCCTCGACCTGCCCAAAGCCCTGACCAGCCGCGGCTACGACACCGACGGCCACCTCAGGATCGCCGTCGAGAAAGACCCCGAGTGCCCCCACAACATCGGTACGTGGGAACTCGAGATCAGCAAAGGTGAAGCCGAATGTCGGCGCGTTGATGGCGCCGCGGACCTGACCCTGGACATACAGGCACTCGGATCGCTCTACCTCGGGGGGATGTCCGCCGCCACCCTGGCTCGCGCCGGCAAGATCCGCCCACAAGAAGCGGATGCCCTGGCCACCCTTTCACGACTCTTCCGCACCGATCCCGAGCCTTTCAACTCGATCGGATTCTGATCCGAGGGCGCGTCCGCTCATGCCGTGGACCGCGCGTGACGGAGCGCGGCCGGCTGTCCACGGGTGGCGACGCGCGGGCGCCGATGAGCGGGTTGTGATGTTGGGAGCCGCCCCAGGCGAGTCTTGCTCTGGCCGGGGCGGGCCTCCTGCGATCAGACGAGCGGGTCAAACATGATTTCCCGGACCTCCTGCGCGCAGCGGCAGGCGACAGCGAACTTGGCAGCCCACTCCAGCGCCTCCTCGCGTGAGGGCACGTCGACCATCGCGAACCCGCCGATGACCGCCTTGGTCTCCGGGTACGGGCCGTCGGTGACCATCCCGTCGGTCGCCACGATGCTCGCCCTCTGGCTTTCCACCCCGCCGCCGAAGATCCACACCCCTGCATCCTGAGCCTCCCGGACCACCGCGTGCGCGGCCTCGCCCACGGCGGGCCCCTCCTCCTCGGGGAAGGCCATCGCGCCAGAGCGAGCACATCGGGCAGATGTGGCTCCGTCACCCTCCGTAGGGATGCCCTGCGGTCGCCAGCTCGTGCCGAGGGGCTGTCATGCCGATGAGCGTGCACCGCCGTAGTGGCCGTGAGCCTGGGCTTCGTTAATCGCTTGTCGGCTGCCCCGCGCGTCGCCGATGATGGCGGCCACGGCCGCGACCCGACGGGCCGGTATGTTCGTCGATCTTAAAGACGACCTGCGTGAGACCGCACCAACGGTGGGCGAGGAGCGCAGAACACCGGTCGAAGCCCTCGCCGTCAACGCCTCCGAACAGCCACCGGACGGGGAAGCGACCATGGATATCACCCAACGCCATGAGCTTGCTCGCAGGGCGCTCGATGGCTATGTGAGTGGTCCTGCCGCTCCGATCCGGGCAACGGCCCGCGCCCTCGAGAAGGTCGACAACGCCGTGGCTGTGGTGCTCGTCGAGGGCATCAGCGACCAAATCGCCCTGGAAGCGGCTGCGGTGGGCCGTGGCCGGGATCTCGAGGCTGAGCGGGTCGTGATCGTGCCGATCGGCGGAGCGCACGCGATCGGCCGCTTCCTGACCATGTTGGGCCCGCTGCGCACCCGGGTGCGACTTGCCGGTCTGTGCGATCTGCATGAGGCGGAGATATTCCGCCGGGAACTGATCACCACCGACGTCGGCTCACCCCGCACGAACACCGACTTGGAGCACCTCGGGTTCTACGTCTGCGTCAACGATCTGGAGGACGAGCTGATCCGCGCCGTGGGCACCGTAGGAGTCGAAGCACTCTTCGACTCGCAGGGCGACCTCGGGTCGTTCCGCTCGTTTCAGAGCCAGCCCGCCTGGCGCGGCCGGGAGCCCGAAGCGCAGATGCGTCGGTTCCTGGGCAGCGGCTCGCGCCGCAAGTTGCGCTACGCACGGCTGCTCGTCGAGGCGGCAGTCGGCCGGGATGTCTTGCCACGGCCGCTTGACGCGCTGCTCACCGCCGTTTGCCCGACCGAGTCGCGCAACCAGCGTGCGTTCGCCCCGGCAGCTCACGATGCCGGCGCTGTCGAGCAGCTCCGCGCGGGTGCCCAGCAGTTGGCGGCCGCTCCAGGCGGCCAGGTCGAACACCGCGCAGGCTCGATCCACCACAACGGCGAAGATTCCCGACCGAGAGCCTGGTGATGGAGCGGTAGTGGGTCTGGTGTCCGGCAAGACGGGTGGTCACCGGCCGCGGGAGGCGGCGTGACCGAGCCGTCCTACCTGAGCGCCACCCGCGCGGCCTACGACACCGTCGCCGTTGACTATGCCAACCTCCTGGGTACGGAACCTCCGGAAACGCCGCTGGACCTTGCGATGCTTGCGGCGTTCGCGAAACTTGTGCGGTCCGCCGGTGCCGGACCGGTCGCTGACCTCGGTTGCGGCCCAGGCCGCATTACGGCACACCTGCGCTCTCTTGGGTTGACCGCTTTCGGCATCGACCTGTCGCCGGCGATGGTGGCGGTGGCCCGCCGGACATACCCTGGTCTGCGGTTCGACGAGGGTTCCATGACCGCACTGGACCTGAAGGACGACTCTGTCGGCGGCATCGTCGCCTGGTACTCGATCATCCACACCCCACCAGAGCTGTTGCCGGTGGTATTCGCCGAGTTCCACCGGGTGCTGGCTCCTGGTGGCCACCTGCTGATCGCGTTCCAGGTCGGCAACGAGCGTCGGCACATCGAGCAGGGGTACGGCCACAGTGTGTCGCTCGACGCCTACCGATTGCCACCTGACCATATTGCCGAGCTGTTGAGCCAGGCCGGGCTGGTCGTACACGCCCGGCTGCTCCGCGAGCCGGAGACGCGCGAGAAGGTCCAGCAGGCCTGCCTTCTAGCCCGCAGGCCCGGGATGTCGTAGCTGTCCGACACGCGTCCGCACATCGGTAAACCAGTAGCGTGGCGGCGTCCTGATCGTCAAGATCGGGCTCGTGCTTGTCGACCTGTGGCCCCAATACGGCCTCACCATCTCCACGCCACGGCTTGAGCTTCGCCTGCCCCGCGAGGAGGAACTGGCGGAACTCGCTCACCTCGCCGGCAGGGGCGTGCACCGCGCAGACGAACGCCCGTTCTTGACGCCGTGGACCGACGGCAGCCCCGAGGATCGGGCGCGGTTCGTGCTGCAGGGACACTGGGGCGGGCTCGGAGGGTGGAGCGTATCAGCGTGGCGGCTCGGGCTCGGCGCCTTCCACGATGGAAATCCGCTTGGCGTGGTCACGCTTCGAGCACGCGACTTCTTGGTTGTTGGGGAGGTCACGACGTCGGCGTGGCTGGGAATCGAACACCAGGGCAAGGGCTACGGAACCGAAGCTCGCATCGGTCTGCTCACGCTGGCCTTCGACCACCTCGGAGCCAACGCCGCGCTCACCGAGGTGTTCCAGGACAACCACTCCTCCCAAGGCGTGTCCCGCAAGCTCGGCTATGAGCACGACGGCATCTCTGTTGACGCCCGTGGCGACGAGGCCGTCGTATCCGACCGCCTACGGCTCACCCGAGAGAAGTGGAGCCAGCAGAAGCGGCCCGCAGTGACGGTCGACGGCATGGCGGCCTGCCGGCCGATGTTCGGCCTCTGACGGTAGCCGCTCATGCCGCTGGTCGTGCGCGAGCACGGCGGGGTGATGGCGACGGCTGTTGGCTCAGGCACAGCCGGGCGGGAAGGCCGCACGCTCCAACACCTCCACGACCGGCCAGATCGTGTCGGCCTCACCGAGATCGTGATCGAGCCACAACTCGTCCAGCCGCTCGTCGCGGTGGTGTTCGAGGAGGGCGACCCCAGCGGCGCTGCTCCGTGCCACCTCGGCACTACGACCATCAACGAAGGATCGCAGGTCGTCTGTCAGAACGATTCGCCACCAACCAGTGCTGGTCATCAACCGTCGGCTAGCCTCGGCCGACGTGGCTGTGATCTCTAGTGTGGTGACCCGCTTCGTGGCCGGTTCTGTCCACGGCTACGACTTCTCCGGGAGCCCTGTGGTGGAGTCGGCGGCGGTGCCGGTCGCCGTGTTCCCCGTCGGGGCGGCCATCGAGGTGAAAGGCCACGCGGTCGCGCCGAGCCTACTGCGTGCGGTGTATGCGACGGCCGGCGAGGTGGTATGCATCGACCGCGAAGGCAAGACGTTGTGGCGGTTCGGCTTCGGCCCCGGGGCGCAGGAGCCGTACAACGCCATAGCGAGCTGTGCATTTTCGCTGGCCGGGACGGTGGTGTGGCTTTACCTGCCTGACGCCATGGCAGGACGCGGTGACGGCCTCGACCATTGGCTTGCCATCGACGCCGAGACGGGGGCCGTCATCACGCGGACCGAACTCGACTGCGCCGGTCACGGTGGGCACCAGATTGCCCACCCGGACGGCGTACACATGCTGCTCGACGTCGGCGAGGGGCAGGACGGTTCGCGGGTGTACCGCGGTCATCTCGACCGGGACGTCATCGAACTGACCTCCTACCCGTGGACCGACCGTAGCCTCGTGAGTCTCGCGCCGGACGGCCACCACTTCATGACCGTCCATCACGACCAGGAGGACGTCGCCTTCCACGCGTACCCCGACGGCGAGGTGTTGGTCCGGATTCCGGTGGAGTCCTTCGGCTACGACCCCGACGAGGCGTACGTGGAGTGGACCGGTGGCTATCTCGACTCCGAAACCGCCATCGTCATCATCGGCGGGGAGACCGAGGACGAACAGGAGTGGTACCGGCACCATCTCGTCGACGCAGGCACCGGACAGGTACACGGAACGCTCGACACCCAGACCCGCGACGCGTACGACATTGAACCACTCGGCGACGGCTCGTGGCTCAGCACCGATGAGCACAACCGACTCCGGCGCCACACCCGATAAACCTGCCCAAAGGCGCCGGTGCGCCACCGGTCAATCGGATGATCTCCAACCAGAACTGGCCGAAGCGCACCGGAGGCCTCTCGGGGTGCATCCGCACACCAGCCGACCGGGCGTTGCGTAGCGTTATCGTTGGTCGCTCAAGAGAGCGCTCGGTCTTGCCGATCAGCGCGCGTCTGATCTTCATTCCGTGGCCGTGCCCTGGTGTTGGTGGCGCTCGGCGAGTTGCTTCAGGTTCAGCAACTGCCGTCGAGCCATGACCAGGTCGCCGACGGAGAGCCCGGGGGCGACCCAGCGGGTCGTCTGCATGACGACCTTGAGCAGCAAGCGCGTCGTGTTGTGCTCCTCGGGCACAAGGACGTAGGACATGAAGGCACCCATGATGGTGCCCGTCAGCTGTTTCCCGGGGTCGACCGAGACGATCCTGCCCCACTTCCGTCCGCCAGCAGTAGTGAATGCTTCTCCGGCTTGAGGCTCGGGAAGGCCCACCAGCTGTCGAGGTGAGCGGCGGGCGAGGTTGTCGATCCAGTCATAGGAGTACGGCGCAAGCCTCACTTGGGCAACCCACGGCCACACCGCTGCGGCGGGCGCCTCAACTCGCACCCCCCGCCACGCCTGCAGAGCGGGTGAGACGACGAGGTCGTCGCACGGATAGGAGCGCAATATCTCGCTGTCGGTCACGCCCCACCGGTCACCCATCATGCATCCATCTTCCACCGCCGCCCGGGCATCCGGATCTGCCGTCGACCGGGCGCCGCTGAGCCTCCCAGCACGGTCACGTTCCGTGGACACCGACCGTGGCGTGAGCGCCCGTGCGGACGTCCTGATCTGCCGAGATGAGGTGCGACACGAAGTCGCACGTAGTGAGTGAGTACGTTGATTGGAGGTCGGGTTAATGCCCGAGACGTAACTCCCGGTTAGTATCTGAGACCGGTCCCCGCTCTGACGTGCGTGGCGAGTAATCGCCGGGTGCGAAGCTCAGGGAAAATCCCAAGGCCACCTATTCCGACTGGGTGTCACAGGTGAGGGGAAGGCCGAAAGGGTGAATATGGTGAACCCTCGTTGATGCCTCGTCACGGCAACTCTCCGGGTCGGACAGTAGTACTGGGGAGACAAAGAGGCTTGCCGCTGGAAGTCGGCAGACGGCGACCGAGGACTCTTCGACGGTCGTGTGGATACCGTCGCCTCCGGGGTTAAGAGGGCACCCGACCCGGCCGTGTCTCACGCGTGTGGAACGTGGAAACCCCGTTATGGTCCGCAGCATTGCTGCGGTAGGCCGACCGCGAGGAGAGCTTAACTCCGTGGCGGGAACAGGACGCCCAAGAAGCGAATGCCGGTGGCTGAAAGGCGACAGGAAAGCGACAGCGTGATGGCTGACCCTCCGATCGGCCGCTGTCGTATAACTGGCCGGATACCGGGCCTGGAGCCCGGCTGCGAAAGCAGGCTGACGTGTGGCGGGTGAGCCTTTGACGACGAAGCACCGGAACCACCAGAACCGAAGGACAAGTTAGACGCGATGACGGCTTTTGCTTTCGATGTTGCGAGGGCGGCCCTCGGAGTGAACGGACCTGAGGACGAGACTCCACAGTGGGACACCGTCGCCTGGCGACGCCATGAGGAGAACGTACGGCGGCTACGGGGCAGGATCTTCAAGGCGACGAAGGACGGTAACTGGCCCCAGGTCAGGAACCTGCAGAAACTGATGCTGCGGAGCTGGTCCAACACGCTTGTCAGCGTGCGCCAGGTCACGCAGCGTAACGCTGGCCGCGCGACGGCGGGCATCGACGGGAAGGTCGCGTTGACCTCCCCGGCACGCATGGACCTGGCGGAGCAGGCGCATCGCACCGCGCAGTCGTTCATGCCGCTCGCGGTCAAGCGGGTGTACATTCCGAAAGCCAATGGGAAGCAGCGACCGCTCGGCATTCCCGTCATCTCGGATCGCGTCCACCAGGCGCGACACCGTAACGCACTGGAACCCGAGTGGGAAGCCCAGTTCGAGCCCAAGAGCTACGGGTTTCGGCCGGGCCGCAGCTGCCAGGACGCGATCTCGGTTATCCACGTAACGGCGTGCGGCGCGACCGCGCAACGTCTGTGGGTGCTGGACGCGGACCTCACCGCGGCATTCGACAGGATCGACCACGACCATCTCCTCGCCACCATCGGGGCATTCCCCGGCCGGGCAAAGATCCGGGACTGGCTGAAAGCGGGCGTGTTCGAACCAGGCAAAGGATTCGCGCCGACCGACGCGGGAACCCCGCAAGGCGGAGTAATCAGTCCATTGTTGTTGAATATCGCGTTGCATGGGCTTGAAGAGGCGGCAGGAGTTCGCAAAGAACGCAGCGACCCGCAGCGAACGAAACGCGGCTCCCCTTCGCTGATCAGATACGCCGATGACATGGTCGCCCTCTGCTATTCCAAGCAGCAGGCCGAAGACGTCAAAGCGAAACTCGCCGTATGGCTGGCACCCCGAGGTCTGACCTTCAACGAGGACAAGACGAGAATCAGCCACCTCGATGACGGGTTCGACTTCCTCGGGTTCACCGCCCGCCGACGCAACGGCAAGCTTCTGATCAAACCGAGCAAGGCCGCCGTCAAACGAGTCAGGCAACGCCTCTCCGCCGAGTTCCGGGCCCTGCGCGGCACGAACCCGGCGGCAGTCCTCGCGAAGATCAACCCGATCGTGCGGGGCTGGGCGAACTACTACCGAGGGGCAGCATCGTCCATCGTGTTCGCAGCGCTGGACATGCATCTGTGGCGGCTCAGCTACAAGTGGGCCTGCCACCGCCACCCCCACAAGCCGAAGCCCTGGATCATCAACCGGTACTTCGGCCGGTACAACCCGGACAGGCAGGACCGCTGGGTGTTCGGCGACCGCACCAGCGGCGCCTACCTCCCCAAGTTCGCCTGGACGAAAATCGTCCGGCACAGCCTGGTCCGTGGCGACGCGTCTCCGGACGATCCCACCCAGGCCGGCTACTGGGCCGAACGGCGCAGCAAGAGCAAACCGCTGCGCGACCGCAGAACCCTGCACCTGCTTCGCAGGCAGCACGGGGCCTGCCCAATCTGCGGAGAGTTGCTCCTGCACGCCGACCGCGAGCCACAAAGCCCCCGCGAATGGGAACAATGGCACCGCACCACCCGCAAGGCGATGACCAGGCAAAACATCATCGCCTACGGGAGCGGCCTACCGGACAAGACCCGACTCGTTCACTCCACCTGCCACCGCCGAACCACCGACGGACAGCAGGAGGCAGCACCTCTGCACTCCTAAAATCGCCCCAGTGGCTTGCTTGAGCCGTGTGCCGCGATGAGTTGCACGCACGGTTCTCAGGGGGCCCCGGCGCAGCAATGCGCCGGGGCTACCCGACTGGGTCCGCCAAGCGTTTCCTTGACCGGCAACCCTGGCAATGCCCGCTGAGCACCGGAATGGCGGCCTCATCGGCGGTAGGGGATGCCGCCCTTCACGGCGCCCAGCCCGGCGGACCGTAGCCGCTGGGCTATGGCGCAGCCGCAGTCTCCTCGTCGGCCACCGCTGCCCGCACGTACTGCGAGAGACGCCGCGCTGTCCACTCCCGGGGCCACGGTCTCTCGCCCATGGTCTGGACAGCGCGGCCAACCAGTCCGACAGAGAGGCCAGCCGATCTTCGTCGACTGCTCTTCCGCCCATTTACGGTGCATGAGTGCTGGTCAGGTGTCCGCATGCGACGAATCGGGCCCGCGGACGGTGAACAGGTCGCCAGGCTGGCACCGCAGCGCGTCGCACAGCGCGGTGAGCGTACTGAATCGCACGGCCCGGGCCCGGCCGTTCTTGAGCACAGAGAGGTTTGCGAGCGTAATCCCGACCCGGTCGGCGAGTTCGGTGAGGGTGAGTCCTCGTTCGGCGACCAGCTTGTCGATGTGCACCTCGACGCGATGCTTATCCTCGGGCGGCATCACACCACCTCGTCAAGCTCTGCGCGCAGCGCCTGCCCACGGCGCACGACCTCGCTGATCGCGAGTATCCCGAAACCAGCGAGGAACCACACCGCCGGTACACCGAGGTTGAGTGTGGCCTGGTGTCCGCCGGTTGCGACGGTGCCACTGAGCGCGAATCGAGCCAGGAACTCCACCAGCCATGCGACGGGGCCGCCGACGATGAGCAGCCAGCCAAGTGTCCGGAGCCGGCGGGCCGTGGCTGCGGTGAACGGATCCGTTCGACGTGCCTCGCCGACCAGCCGCCAGAGCATTACGAGCATCGTGGTCGCCAAGATATAGGTGGGAAGCGCCGCAACGGTCGCCAAGCCGATCTGGACACCGCTGGGTTGCTCAACTCGCAGGTAGATGCTGGCGTCGGCATCGATGACCGCGCCGGCGCGCGCGTTGACCAGCGAGTCGGGACGCAGCACACCCCCGCTTGGTGCCTCGATGTCAACCGGCTGGCCGGTGAGCGTCGCGATCATGCCGACGACACCGACGACACCGCTCACCACCACGGCAACGAGCAACAACCCGTGCAGCTCGCGCAACCAGTCAGCCCGACGCAGCGACTCGCGTGCCTTCATCACCGCTCCTTATCGTTTAGCGATATGCCGATAGTCGATGAGGAGGAGTCGTGCTGTCAACCCCATAGTGGTGTCGCCAACCATCCTGATCTGCCGCCGACCGTGCGCGCGGGCTCAGCCGAAGCGATCACGCTGGGTAGTCGTGGCGGCTCCGGGTGAGGTCGCCCGGGTGGGCCCTGGTGATCCTCTCTAGGGCAGATCGAGGCTGCAGTATGGTGCCGCCCGAGAGAGCCGTCGGCCGGCGTGACAGCACGCCGACGAAAAAGGAGAAGGGGCAGCTCCGTGGGAATGGTGTTGGTCGGGCGTCGGCTGTCGGCCGAAGAGCTGGCAGCGGTGCGTGCCGACCCGACGACGGTCGACACGCTGATTACGGCGACCTCGACGACGACGAAGCCGAGATGCCCGAGCCCGAGCTGGATCTGGAATCAGGTGCCATCTTCTGCCGCGATCCGCGCGCATCCGTCCGCCCTGCGGTGACCGAACGTAGTCGGACGAACCAGCCGCCCTGGTGGCGATGGCAGCCCTCAAGGCGGCCGACGTCGATCTCCCCTACATTGGATCTTTGTATGTCAGGGCGGCCGAGCAGCACCGGCACGGCGATCAGCACAGCCGCCACAGCTGACGAACGGCCGAACGGCATCAGATGCACGCAGTGCCACGGTTTGCGCCAGGCACCAAACACGGCTGGCACCGCAACGACGACCAGACCGGTGAGCACAGCAGCCATCACGCGCCAGAGGGCGACGTTCGTCGGTCGCTGCTCGATCATCCGCTCATCGTGGTTGATTGCCAGGGCCACAGCGACCCCAGCCAGGTGTCGCGCGGGCCGTCGGATAACGATCATGTAAAGGGCGCGAACCTTTTCCGGCCCGTAGCCCCTCTCTCTGGTCACCGGCCCAGCAGAGGGCCCCGGGGGAGGCGTACGGATGAAGTTGGTGTGGAGGCGGGCCCGCGAGGCGCGGGGCCTGCTGCTGGCGGCGGCGGCCGCTGCGTTGGTCGCCGTCGCGCTGGTCACCGGGCTGTCCGACTACAACCAGCGGGCGGTCGACGCCGGGCAGCGGGCGATGCTGGAGGCCGCCCCCGCCACCGAGCGCAGCCTGCTGATCAGCGGCTCCGGCGGCCGGGACGCCACCGAGGCCGCCGCCCGGGACCGGACGGTCCGCGACCGGTTAGCCGGCGGGCTGGGCGGGGCGAGGGTCACCGTGTCCGGCGCCCGGCACGGCACCGGCCGGGAGCTGACCGGCGACCTCGGCGCCGCCCGCACCGACGACGACCCGGTCTTCGCCGACCTGGCCACCCTCGACGACCTGGCCCGGCACGCCGAACTGGTCGGCGGTGACTGGCCCACCGTCGGGGCGAACCCGACCCAGGTCACCGTGCCCGAGCGGGTCGCCCGCGCGCTGCGGCTCACCCCCGGGACCAGGGTGCCGATGACCGACCGCAGCTCCGGCCGCGCCGCCGACGTGGTGGTCGCCGGGATCTTCCGTCCCCGCGACCCGGCCGCGGCGTACTGGCAGCTCGCGCCGGGAGCCGGCAACGCGGGCGGCGACGGCGGCTCGTACGGCCCGTTCGCCCTCGACCCCGCCGACTTCGTCCGCACCTTCCCCGGCTCGACCTCGATCTCCTGGGTGGTCGAGCCGGACTTCCGCAGCGTCGCGTCGAGCCGGCTCCCCGAGGTGAAACGGGCGGTCGCGACCGCCGCCGTCAAGGTGCCCGAGGAGGCCGGCCTCGGCTCCTCCGCGCAGAGCATCACCGGCCTGGACCGGCTGCTCGACCGGCTCGGCCGGGCCGACCTGGTGGGCCGCTCGGCGTTGCTCACCCCGCTGCTGCTGATCGTGGTGCTCGGCGGCTACGCGCTGGTGCTGGTCGCTGCGCTGCTCAACGAGGACCGCCGGGCCCAGACCGCGCTGTTGCGCGCCCGGGGCGCCGCCCGCGGCCAGCTCGCCGGCCTCGCCGTGCGGGAGGCGACGCTGGTGGTGCTGCCGGCCGTGCTGCTCGCGCCGCCGCTGGCCGGCGAGGCGCTGCGCCGGGTCGGCGCCGGGGAGGGCGCGGCCGACCTCCGGCTGGACGGCGGCGGCGCCGGGGCGGTCTGGGCGGTCGCGCTCGCCGCGGCGGTGGGCTGCCTGCTCGCCATGGTGCTGCCGGCCCTGCGCCGCGCCGGCACCTACGTCGCCGACATGGCCGCCCGGTCCCGGCCCACCCGGGCCGCCACCGTGCAGCGGGCCGGCGTCGACCTGGCCCTGGTGCTGCTCGCCCTGCTCGCCTGGACGCAGCTGCGGCAGTACTCGTCGCCGCTGGCCGGCGCGGGCGGCCAGCTCGGCATCGACCCGCTGCTCGCCGTCGCCCCCACCCTCGGTGTGCTCGCCGGGGCGGTGCTCGCGCTGCGGCTGCTGCCCCCGGCCACCCGGGTGGCCGAACGGTTCGTCGACCGGCGGCCATGGACGGCGACGATGTTCGGCATGTGGCAGGCGGGCCGCCGCCCGCACGCCGGGCCGGTGCTGCTGCTCACCCTCGCCGTCGGTGGCAGCACCCTGGCCTGGTCGCTGGTCAGTACCTGGGAACGGTCGCAGAGCGACCAGGCCGACCACAGCGTCGGGGCCGACCTGCGGGTCGTCGAGCGCGATGGCGCCGCGCCGGTCGACCGAACGGCCCAGTTGGCCGGCGTGCCGGGGGTGCGGCAGGTGCTGCCGGCCTGGCGGGACGAGGTACGGCTCGGCCGCACCAGCCTGCCGACCACCGTGCTCGCCCTGGACGCGGCCGCCGCCCCGGACGTGGCCCTGATCGCCGACCGGCTCGCCGACCAGCCGCCGGGCGAGCTGCTCGCCCGGATGGCCCGGGAACGCGCCGCGCCGGCCGGAGTTCCGCTGCCCGCCGACGCCCGGCGGCTCACCGGCACCGTCCGGACCCCGGTACATCGGCCGGTGGCCCCGCTGCGGATCCAGGTGTCGATGCTGCTCACCCGGGCCGACGGGCTGGCCCTGCACCTGCCGCTCGCCACCACCGACTCCTTCGCCGACCGCCCGGTGCCCTTCGCCGTCGACCTGCCCGCCGGTGCTGCCTGGCGGGTGGCCGGGTTCCAGGCCGACGCCGGTGCCGCGGGGGCCAACGGTTACCGGCTCCAGGTCGACGGGCTGCGGGTGACCGACGCGGCCGGGACGTCCCAGCCGGTCGCACTGACCGGGGAGTGGTCCATGGTGGACGCGCGCAGTGAGGCGCCGGTGTCGACGACGGCCGTCACCGCCGACGGGGTGGACGCCGCCTACGGGATCGTGATGACCGCGGGAGGTCGCTTCGCCCACCAGCCGACGGTCCGCTTCGCCGTCGTACCGGCGGGGCAGGACACCCCGGTGCCGGCGTTGGTCACCCCGCAGGTGCTGGCCGCGCTGAACGTCCGGGTCGGCGACGTCGTCCCGCTCGCCCTTTCCGGGGCGTCCGTGCCGGTGCGGGTGGTCGGCGAGCTGGATGCGGTGCCGGGCGCCGCCGACGCCGGGGGCGCGATCCTGATCGACCTGCCCGCCGCGACGGACTGGCTGATCCGGCAGCGAGCCGCCGTCCGGCCGGTGCCGGAGTGGTGGCTGCGCACGGACGCCGGTGGGCACACCGCCGCGGCGGTGGCGATCCGCGAGCTGCCCGACGTGACCGTTCTCGACCGGCGGGCGGCCGCCGAGGAGGCTGCCCGGGATCCGTACTGGCGGGGCGCGCGGACCGGGCTGCTCGCCGCGGCCCTCGGGTCGGTGCTGCTGGCCCTGGTCGGCCTCGCCGTGGACGTGTGGGCCACCGCCCGGCACCGGCTGGGCGAGTTCGCGGTGCTGCACACCCTCGGCGCCGGGCCACCGCTGCTGGCCCGGGCGCTGCTGGCCGAACAGACTTTCCTGGCCGGCATCGGGGTGGCCGTCGGCCTGCTGGTCGGCGCGGGGGTGGGCGCCACCATGGCGCCGCTGGTGATCCTCACCCCGAGCGCCGGCCGGCCCGTGCCGGAGGCGGCCTTCACCCTGCCCTGGACGCCGATCGGGCTGACCGCGCTCGGGCTGCTGCTGGCTGCCCTGGCGTTCAGCGCCGTCCTGGCCGCCGGCATCCGGCAACGTGTCGCGGCCGCCCGGCTGCGGATCGGGGGAGAACGATGAGCGTCCTGGCGGTGCTGCGCAGGGTGCGCGCGTACGGGGGGCACTTCCTGCTCCTCGCGGTGCTGACGCTGGTCACCGCGCTGCTGGTGACCGGGGTGCCGCGGATCGCGGACCGGCTGTCCGGCCAGGGGCTGCGCGAGCAGCTGGCCGACGTGCCGGGCCTCCGGCGCGACCTGCTCTACACCCGGCCGGCCGAGGTGCAGCCGCCGAGGACGCCGCAGGTCGCCGCCGCGAACAGGTCCACCCTGGACTCCCTGCTGGCGCGGATGCCCGCGCCGGTACGCGACGTGGTCGGCGAGCGCTGGTACGTCGCCGAGACCGAGTTCGGCCGGCTGACCGGCCCGGAGCTCACCAGCGACAAGGGGCTGTTCGACCTCAGCCTGCGCACCATGACCGGGCTGCGGGAGGCGGCCACCCTGGTCGACGGCCGCTGGCCGGGGGAGGGGGCTACCCGGGGCGCGCCGGTGGAGACCGCACTCGCCGAAACGGTGGCCCGGCAGCTCGGCGTGCGCGCCGGCAGCCGGCTGCACCTGGCCCTGCGCGACCCCGAGGGCGGTGAGTACAAGGCCACGACCGTCGAGGTGGTCGGGCTGTTCCGGCCCACCGACCCGGAGGACGGCACCTGGGACGGGCTCCCCTCGGCGCTGCGGCTGACCCCGCCGGTCGACGACGGCCAGCCCTTCCTGCTGGTCGGGCTGACCGACGAGGCCGGTCTGGACGACCGGGCGACGAACGGCTGGACGGTCGGCTTCGGCTGGCGGTACCGGATCGACCCCGAGCGGCTCACCCCGGGTGGGCTCGACGCGCTGGTCGCCGGCCTCGCCGAGCTGGACCGCAAGCGCCCCGCCGGGCTGCTGCTCACCCAGGGCGTCGACATCCCGCTGCGGCAGTACGCGGAGTCGCTCGCCGCCGCCCGTACGCTGCTCACCGTCATCGCGGCCGGGGTGCTGGCCACCCTCGCCGGCCTGACCGTGCTCGCCGCCCGGCTGGCGGTGCGCCGCCGCCGCACCGAGTTCGTCCTGCTCCGCGCCCGGGGTGGCTCGGTCACCGCCGTGGTCCGGCGGGGCCTGGCCGAGTCGCTGCTGGTGGTGCCGGTCGCCGCGGTGGCCGGCTGGCTGCTCGGCGGCCTGCTCCCCGCCGACCCGCTGGGCGACGGCACGCCCGACGCGGCGAGCCGACTGACCGTGGTCGCCGCGCTGCTGGCCACGCTGGCGCTGCCGGCGGCGGTGCTGGTCGGACAGCGGGGCGGCGGGGGCCGGCGGGACCTGCTGCGCGCCCGGGGCGGCGCCGGTCGGCTCACCGTCGAGGTCACCGTGATCGGCCTGGCCGCGTTCGCCGCGTTCCTGCTGCGCCGCAGGGGCCTGACCCTCGGCGGCGCGGTGGACCCGCTGCTGGTGTCGGTGCCGGTGCTGCTCGCGGTCGCCGCCGCGCTGCTCGCGCTGCGCGCGTACCCGTGGCCGTTGCGGCTGTTCAGTCGGATGGCCGCGCGGGCGCGCGGCACGGTCGCCTTCCTGGGCACCGCGCGCGCCGGCCGGGCCGGGGTGGCCGCGCCGCTGGTGGTGGTCGTGCTGGCCATCGCCACGGCCGCCTTCTGCGGGGTGGTGGCCGTCGGCATCGAGGACGGGCGGGACCGGGCGGCCACCCGGACGGTGCCGGCCGACGCGCTGGTCAGCGGCGACCGGTTCGCCCCGGACACGGCGACCGAGCTGGCCGCCCTGCCCGGGGTCCGGGCGGTCACCCCCGTGCTGGCCACGTCCGGGCAGCGGCTGTACGCCGACGCCGACGGCCGTCCGGGCGGGGCCGGCGAGGCGTACGTGCTGCTGGTGGAACCCGCCGGTTTCGCGGAGGTGGCCCGGCGCTCGGGGCTCGACCTGGCGGTGCCCGCCGCGCTGCGGGCCGGCGGGGACGTCGCGACGGCGCTGCCCGCGCTGGTGTCGCCGGACTTCGCCGCCGCCCTCGCCGACGCGCAGCTCGCCGACGGCGCGGGTCGCCGGCCCGGCTGGGTGGACGTGCAGGGCAACAAGCTGCCGTTCCGGATCGCCGGTACGGCGGCGGAGTTCCCGCTGATCCCGGGCCGGACGGAACGCTTCCTGGTGCTGCCCTGGCCGGGGCTGCCCGCCGACGGCCCGCATCCGCTCGCGCCGACCGGTTTCCTGCTCGCCGCCGGGGACGCCACGGTCGACCCCGCGGCGGTGAGCCGGGTCGCCGAGGAGGGGCAGACCCGCTACCAGACCAGCGGGACGGTGACCGGCGGGAAGCGACCGCTGCCCCCGCAGGTGACGACCTGGGCGGCCGAGCGGGAGCAGCTGGGTGGCAGCGGGGTCAACGGTCTGCTCGTCTTCGGCTTCGCCACCGGCGCGGCCGGCGGCGGCGTCCTGGGGCTGCTCGCCCTGGCGTTCGCGGTGCTCGCGGGCGCGCGCGGCCGGGGGCAGGTGCTGTCCCGGCTGCGCACGATGGGGCTGTCCCACCGGCAGTGGCGGGGCCTGCTGCTGGTCGAACTCACCCCGCTGGTGGTGGTCTCGGTGCTGACCGGCGCCGTGGTGGGTGCTCTGCTGCCGGTGCTGCTGAACCCGGTGCTGGGGCTGGCCGCGTTCACTGGCGGAGCGCCGGTGACGGTGCGCTTCGAACCCGGCCTGGTCGCCGGGGTGCTCGGGCTGGCCCTGCTGGCCCTGGCCTTCGCCGTCGCGGTCGAGGCCGTGAACAACCGTCGGATGCGCCTCGGCGAGGTGCTCCGGCTCGGAGAGGAGAGCTGAGAGATGACCGCTACCGCCGAGACGTCCGTCGTACCGGATCTGGCCGCCCTGCAGCGGCGGGCCGCGCAGCGCGCGGCCGAGCGGGCCGGCGGGCAGGACCGCCTGCGCGGGCACATCGTCTGCGACGGCCTGGTCCGGATCTTCAAGACCGAGGGGGTCGAGGTGGTCGCCCTCCAGGGGCTCGACCTGGTCATCGACCGGGGTGAACTGGTGGCGATCGTCGGCGCGTCCGGCTCGGGGAAGTCGACCCTGCTCAACATCCTCTCCGGACTGGACACCCCGACCGCCGGGATCGCCCGGGTCGCCGACTACGACCTGCTCGCCCTGTCCAACCGGCGGCGGTTGAGCTACCGGCGGGACCTGGTCGGCTTCGTCTGGCAGCAGACCGGCCGGAACCTGCTGCCGTACCTGACCGCGCGGGAGAACGTGGAGCTGCCGATGCGGCTGGCCGGACGGGCCGGCGGTGGGCGGGCCCGGCGGCGGCGGGCCGAGGAACTGCTGGAGCTGGTCGGGGTGGGCTACTGCGCCGACCGGCGTCCCGGCCAGCTCAGCGGCGGTGAGCAGCAGCGCTGCGCGGTGGCGGTGGCGGTGGCGAACGACCCGGAGGTGCTCTTCGCCGACGAGCCGACCGGCGAGCTCGACGAGGCCACCGGGGCGGAGGTCTTCGACGCGCTGCGCACCATCAACGCCGAGCTGGGCGTGACGATCGTGGTGGTCACCCACGACCAGGCCGTGGCCACCCAGGTCCGCCGGACCGTCGCGATCCGCGACGGCCGGACCGCCTCCGAGGTACGCCGGACGGCGCGGATCGGCGCCGACGGCAGCACCGAGCTGGTCAGCGAGGAGTACGCCGTGCTCGACCGGGCCGGCCGGATGCAGCTGCCGGCGTCCTTCGTCGACGCGTTGGCGCTGCGCGACCGGGTCCGCCTCAACCTCGAACCGGATCACGTCGAGGTCCGCCCCGGCGACCAGAAGCCGGCAGCGAACGGGAGTGACGCATGAGCGAGCAGGTTTCCGCCGTCCGGGCCGGTGACACGGCCGTCGTCGACGAGGTGGTCCGGGTGGAGGGGGTGAGCCGGACCTTCGGCCGGGGCGAGCACGCCGTGCACGCGGTGCGCGACGTCTCCTTCGTCGCGGGCCGGGGCGAGCTGGTGGCCGTCCGGGGCCGCTCGGGCGCCGGCAAGACCACCCTGCTGAACCTGGTCGGCGGGCTGGACCGGCCGGACAGCGGCCGGGTGCGGGTGGCCGGGCACGACGTGACCGCCGCCGGTGAGGCCGAGCTGCTGCGGCTGCGCCGGAGCACCGTGGGTTTTGTGTTCCAGACCTTCGGGCTGGTGCCGATCCTCTCCGCCGCTGAGAACGTCGGGGTGCCGCTGCGGTTGGCCCGGGTGCCGGCGGCGGAACGGGAGGAGCGGGTGGCGGTCCTGCTGGAGCTGGTCGGGCTGGGCGGGCACGCGGCGCAGCGGCCGTACGAGCTCTCCGGCGGGCAGCAGCAGCGGGTGGCGGTGGCCCGGGCGCTGGCCAACGAGCCGGACCTGCTGATCGCCGACGAGCCGACCGGCCAGCTCGACTCGGAGACCGGTCGCTCCATCATGGACCTGCTGCGCGCGGTGGTGCACGCCCGGGGCATGACGGCGCTGGTCGCCACGCACGACCCGGCCCTGATCGAGTTGGCCGACCGCACCCTGACCCTGCGCGACGGTCACCTGGTCGACGGCTGAGCACCCCCGGCGCTCCTGCGGGCACGGTGGGGCGACGACGCCGGGCTCGGAGGATCGGCCCACCGAGGTGATCGCCGGCCTCGGGGTGGGTGGTCGGTCGCTGTGGAGCTGATGTCGTGAACGAATCAGCGCGGGGCGGCGCCGGTCGGCCTTCGGCCGGGGGTGCCGCCCGGCGCCGGGCCCGGGTGCGCGGGCGAAAAGGTCGGCGGCCCTCGGCGGCCTGCCGGTGAGTCGTTCACGACATCAGCTCCAAAGGGCGGTGATGTCATCCGGTCGCGCCGCCCCGGGGCGGACTTCCGGGCGGGCCGGCGGCTCGCCCCGTCAGAGGGGCAGCTTCATGCCCTCGTGGCTGGCGACGAAGCCCAGGGCGCGGTAGAAGCGGTGCGCGTCGGCGCGGGTCTTGTCGGTGGTGAGCTGGACCAGGGCGCAGCCCCGCTGCCGGGCCTGGTCGACGGCCCACTCCATCATCCGCCGGCCCAGCCCCCGGCCGCGCAGGTCCGAGCGGACCCGCACTGACTCGACCAGGGAGCGCTCGGCACCGTGCCGGCCCAGCCCCGGAATGTACGTGATCTGCATGCAGCCGACCAGTTCACCCGCCTCGTCGGCGACGATCAGGTGGTTGCGCGGGTCCGCGGTGATGTCGGCGAAGGCCCGCTCGTACGCCTCGTCGACCTCGGTGAAGTCGCGGGCCTTGCCGAGCATGTCGTCGGCGAGCAGGGCGATGACGGCGGGCAGGTCCGCCCGGACCGCCTCCCGGAAGATCACCTCAGTCATGGCCGCAGCCTGCCACAGCGGCACCCGACGATGTGCGGCCGGTGGGTTGCCGACAGCGGGCAGCACGGTGCTGCTGATCATCCCGCTGCCGCTCAACGCGCCGGACAGCGCAGCCCCTCCCTGGGCACGGTCAAGGAGATCAGGTAGGCGTCCACCGCGTTTGTGATGCAGGTGGTCTGCGGGTAGGCGGTGTGCCCCTCGCCCTCCCAGGTCAGCACCCGCCCCACGCCCAGCATCGAGGCCAGCCGCGCGGTCTGCTCGTATGGGGTGGCCGGGTCGCCGGTGGTGCCGACCACCACGATCGGCGGCGCGCCGACGGCCCTGCCGGTCGGGTACGGATCCCGCTGCCCCGGCCACTCCACGCAGGCCAGCATCCCGACCGCCAGGGCCGGCCCGAACAGCGGGTACTTCTCCCGCCACTGCGACTGCAACTGGCGGATCTGCTCCCGGCTCGGCTTCTCCGTCTCGTCGGCGCAGTTGATGGTCAGGTTGGCGTCGAAGAGGTTCGAGTAGTGCCCGTCCTCGCCCCGGCCGGCGTACGCGTCGGCGAGCCGGAACACGTCGGTCGGGTCGCCGCCCTCCAGCTTGTCGATGGCCCGGGCAAGCTCCTCCCAGGCCGACTCCGTGTAGAGCGAGGAGATGACCGCGTAGAAGACCCAGCCGGAGGTGGCTTCCCGCCCGTCCGCGCCCCGCACCGGGGAGACCTTCGCCTTGTCGATCGCGGAGGTCACCGCCGCCCGGGCGTCCGGCGCGATCGGGCAGCGGCCGGCGTTGGCCGTGCACCAGCGAGCGAAGTTGCCGAAGGCACGCTCGAACCCCTTGGCCTGGCTCTCCGAGCCGGCGATCAGCTTCTGCTGTGGATCCACCGCGCCGTCGAGCACCAGCGCGCGCACCCGCTGCGGGTAGAGCTGGGCGTACGTGGCGCCGAGCAGGGTGCCGTAGGAGTAGCCCAGGTAGGTCAGCTTCTCGTCGCCGACCGCCGCGCGTACCGCGTCCATGTCCCGGGCGGCCTGCTCGGTGCCGTAGAGCGGCAACTGGTCGCCGTACTTGGCGCCGCAGCCGCTGCCGATCTTCCGGTTCAGCGCCACGTAGTCGTCGAAGGACTTCTGGCCGGCCGGGTCGGGGTCGAAGCCGAAGCTGGTGTCCAGGTCGGCGTCGGAGATGCACTTGATCGGGCTGGACCGGGCCACCCCGCGCGGGTCGAACCCGACGATGTCGAACCGGTCGGTGATCGAGGCGGGCAGCCCGCCGAACGCCTGCCCGAAGGAGAGGTAGACGGCGGTGTCCACGCCGGACCCGCCGGGACCGCCCGGGTTGATCACGAGCGAGCCGATCCGGTCCCGCTGCCTGGACGACCGGGCCCGCAGCAGCGAGATCTCGAAGGTCTCCCCGGCGCCCGGGCCGGCGGTCGCGCCGCCGCCGGTGTCCCAGTTGCGCGGCACGGCGATCTTCGCGCACTCGTACCGCATCCCCGGTGCGCCACGGCCGACCAGGTCCTTGGCGACCTCCGGGCAGTCCCGCCAGGTCGGGGTGGTGCCCGGCGCCGCCGCCCCGCCGTGGGTCTCGGTGCGCGGCGCGAAGGCCGGCAGCGTGCACCCGGCGGCGAGCAGCGCCGCTGCGGCGAACCCGGCGAGGGTGAGCCGGACCCGGCGGACGAGGTGGGGAGTGCGGGTCACCAGCGAGCCTCCATGATCGTGTCGACGGCCACGCTACGCCGGGCCGGCGGCGGCCGGCTCCACGGTGGCCGTCGGGTCGCCGCGCAGGACCTGGTCCACGTCGAAGCGGACCGGCCGGTCGAGCTGGTCGTAGCGGCAGGATCGGGGGTCGCGGTCCGGCCGCCAGCGGACGAACCGGGCGGTGTGCCGGAGCCGGTCGCCCTCCATCGCGTCGTAGCCGACCTCGACCACCAGCTCGGGGCGCAGCGGCTCCCATTCGAGGTTCTTGGTGCCGGTCCAGCGGCTCACTCCGCCCGGGATGCGCTGGCCGCGCTCGTGGTCGCCGTGCACCCACGGGTGCTCGCCGCCGGTGGCCCGGTAGGGGGCCAGCTCCGCCAGCAGCTCCGTGCGCCGGGCCATGGTGAACGAGGCGCTCACCCCGACGTGGTGCAGCAACCCGGCGTCGTCGTAGAGGCCGAGCAGGAGCGAGCCGACCACCGGGCCGGACTTGTGCCAGCGGAAGCCGGCCACCACCGCGTCGGCCGTCCGGGCGTGCTTGACCTTGACCATCGACCGCTTGCCCGGCTCGTACGGCAGGTCGGCCGGCTTGACGATCAACCCGTCCAGCCCGGCGCCCTCGAACACGTCGAACCAGCGGCGGGCGGTCTCCGGGTCGGTGGTGACCTGGGTGACGTGCACCGGCGGGCGGACCCCGGCCAGCGCCTGCTCCAGCCGGGCCCGGCGGTGCGGGTACGGCTGGTCGAGCAGCAGCTCGTCGCCGAGGGCGAGCACGTCGAAGGCGACGAAGTCGGCCGGCGTCGTCTCGGCGAGCAGCTTCACCCGGGAGGCCGCCGGGTGGATGCGCTGGGCGAGCAGCTCGAAGTCGAGCCGGGGCTGGCCGCCCGGGCCGTCCCGGCGGATCACGATCAGCTCGCCGTCGACGGCGCAGCGCTCGGGCAGCTGCCGGCGGGCCTGCTCGACCACCTCGGGGAAGTATCGCGTCATCATCTTGCCGCCCCGGCTGGCCAGCTCGACCTCGTCACCGTCGCGGAACACGATGCAGCGGAAGCCGTCCCACTTCGGCTCGTACGTCAGGCCGGGCTCGGTGGGCAGCCGGGCCACGCTCTTGGCCAGCATCGGTTCCACGGGCGGATTGATCGGCAGGTCCACGGCGACCAGTCAATCAGACGGCACCGACAGTCGTGAGGCAGATCACCGGGGGTGGTGGTGCGGCGTGTCCCCGTCCGTCCCGCCCGTCCTCCCCGTACGAATCGGGTTTGCGCAGCTCAGAGCTATCGTCGCCGGGTGGAGTGGGTGTGCGGCTGCTGCGGGCGGTGGCGGGTCAGCGTGGAGCTGATCCGGGGCCGGCACCGCTACCGGCTGGTCCGCCGCTACCCGGCCGAGTTCGGCGGCGGCAAGGACGTGCTCGGCGAGGTCGGCACCGTGGCCGAGCTGGCGGAGCTGCTGCGCCGGCGTACCCCGCTCGACCTGGCCGACCTGCGCGAAGCCGCCTGAGACCCCGGGCCCCTGCGCCGCGCGGAGGCCGGGACGACGCCGGTGGCCGCCCCGGAGTCCAGCTCCGCGCGGAGGGGGAGCATCCCCGGCCCCGGGCCGCCCGAGGGCGCCGAAGTGGGCGTGCCGGCCCGTCGATGGCCGGTCGGTGGATGCCCCCGTCACGATGCCCACGGCAGCGTGGTCCCCGTCGGGACGGCGGTTTGCGCCGTTCCGGGGACACGCACGGGGAGGGTGTCATGCGGTTCGAGACGTCGACGGAGATCACGGCCGACATCGACCGGGTCTGGGCGGTGCAGACCGACGTCGAACGCTGGCCGGAGTGGACCGCCTCGGTCCGCGCCGTCCGCCGGCTGGATTCCGGCCCGTTCACGCTCGGCTCCGCCGCCCGGCTGGAGCAGCCCCGGCTGCGCCCGGCGGTCTGGCGGGTCACCGAGATCGACCCGCCCCGCTTCTTCGCCTGGGAGTCGAACAGCCCGGGCGTGCGCAGCCGCGGCGAGCACCGGATCGTGCCGCTGCCCGACGGCCGGGTCCGGGTGGAGCTGGTCGTGGTCCAGACCGGTCCGCTGGCGCCGCTGGTGGGCTGGCTCGGCGGTCGTGGGCTCCGGCGCTACCTGCGGCTGGAGGCGGACGGGCTCAGGAGTCGCTGCGAGCGGGGCTGAGCAGCGACTCTCCACCGTCTCGCCGCGCGCCTGGCTGGCGCTGCCCTCCTGTCGGCAGGCACGTACGGCGTGTTGCTGGAGTCGTGCCCGGCCGGACCCTCCTGCGATCCGGCGCCCGCTCCTGTGCAGGGGCGGGCGCCGGTGGATTCTGCGGCGACTTCACGCGGCCTTGCGGAGGCCGGCGAACTGCAGGGCGGCGAATCCGGCGACCACCACCGCCTGGACGATCACCAGGGCGGTGCCGAGGCCGGTCAACGGAAACCACCCGGCGACGAGCAACTCGACGCTCGCGGCCACCCAGGCGATGTTGGTCGCCAGCACGACGCCCACACCGGCCCTGCTCACCGTCGGCTGCGAGGCGAGCAGGAACACGGCGGCCGCGAAGGCGACCAGGAACGCGCCGATCGGGTAGAGGAAGGCGGCGGGAAGGCCGAAGACCTCGCCGAAGATCGCCGCGGCGACGACGTAGACGACTCCGTTGGCACCCGTGCCCATCGCATCCTGCTTGAGGGCGAAGCGGAGCAGCTTGGCGTCGGCGGTGGTCTTGACGGTGCTGGCGACGGCGGTCATGTCGGAGGTCCCTTCGTGGTGCTGACGTGCGTGTGATCACGAAGCTACGGAGGTCCGCACCGGGCCGAATCAGTCATCGTGACGGTAGCTTCCTGAGCGTGCTGCACGGACGGACTGGAGAGCAGGCGACGATCGAACGGCTCCTGGCCGAGGCCAGGACCGGCCGGAGCGGGGCCCTGGTCATCCGGGGCCCGGCGGGGATCGGCAAGTCCGCGCTCCTGGACGATGCGGCCGGGCGGGCAGCGGGCATGCGAGTGGTGCGCGGGGCCGGTGTCGAGTCCGAGGCCATGTTGCCCTTCGCCGCACTCCACCTGCTCCTGCGTGCCAACCTCGACCGGATCCACGCGCTGCCCGACGCGCAGGCCACCGCGCTCAGCGGCGCCCTGGGGCTGGGCGACATCGTTCCAGGAAGCAGCCGGTTCCTGGTCGGGCTGGCCACGCTGAGCCTGCTCGCCGAGCTCGCCGGGGATGGCGCGCTGCTCTGCCTCATCGACGACGCGCAGTGCTTCGATCAGGCGTCCATCGACGCGCTGCTGTTCGCCGCCCGCCGCCTCGAGGCGGAAGGCGTCGTTATGATCTTCGCCGCCCGCGCGGGATTCCAGGCCGCGGGGCTGCCCGAGCTCCGGCTGGGCGGGCTGGACCGGGCAGCAGCCGGCGCCCTGCTTCCCGCCGGCCTTCCACCGCAGGTGCGAGAGCGCCTCATCGACGAGTCGGACGGCAACCCGCTGGCGCTCATCGAACTGCCCGCCGCACTCAGCGCGGACCAGCGAGCGGGGCGACTGTCCCCGGTGGGGACGATGCCCGTCGCCGATCGGGTCCGGGAGGCATTCCGCGCACAGATAGCCACGCTGTCCGAGTCCGCGCGGACCGCGTTGCTGATCGCGGCGGCGGACGGGTCTGGTGAGCTTGCGGCGCTGGTAGGCGCCGGTGCCTCCCTCCAGGGCCTGGAGGCAGCCGAGCGGAGCCGCCTGATCGAGATCAACGGGACGACTGTCGGTTTCCGCCATCCCTTGATCAGGGCTGCCGCGTACCAGAGCGAACCGGTCACCCGTCGCCTCGCCGCACATCGCGCCCTTGCCGACGCCCTCGCCCGTTCCGCCGCCACCGATGCCGCCGACCGGCGGGCCTGGCACCTGGCCACCACCGCGCTCGGTCCTGATGAGCACGTCGCGCGGGAGTTGGAGCAAGCGGCGGAGCGGGCACGTACCCGTGGTGGCCACGCCGCGATCGCGACCGCCTACGAGCGGGCCGCCGAGTTGACCGTCGAGCCGGTACGACAATCGGAACGGCTGGCCGCCGCCGCGCTGGCAGCGAGTGACGCCGGCCTGATGAGTCGTGCCGCCGCGCTCGCTGACCGCGCCACGCCCAACGTGGACGACCCGAACATGATCAGTGCGCTGGTCCAGGTACGCGCCCATCGCGAATTCGAGCTGGGCACCCCGCTCGCGGCCGGGCGGATCATCATGGACGGCGTCCACCCCGTGGCGACCCGATCCCCCGAGCGGGCCACCTGGATGCTGGTGGAGGCTGTCCGCTGCGCCTGGTTCGCCGGTGACACGCGGCTGGCGGAGGAGGCCGCCGCGAGCCTCCGCGCGCTCCCCGAGGTCGACTCGCCGCTGGTCAGCGGGGCGCTCGGGCTGGCCCACCTGTTGAGCGGTGACATCGGCGGTGGGATCAAGCTCATGGGCGAGGCGCTCGACGTACCCGCGCCTGCCGGGTTGGCGGTGCCTGGACTGACCTTCACCGCCCTGCTCTGCCTGCCGCTGGGCCGTGCGGCGCGCTGCGAGCAGATCACCCGGCAGGTCGTGGCGGACTGCCAGCAGAGCGGGATGATCGGCTGGCTGGCCTTCGCGCTCCAGGACCACGGACTCGCGCTGGGCTGGCTCTGCCGGTACGGCGAGGCCATGGAGGCCCTGACCGCAGGACTACGGCTGGCGACCGAGCTGGGTCACGAGCACCGGGTCAGCCACCTCAGGTGCTCCCTCGCCTGGATCCTCGCGCTGCAAGGCGATGTGCAGGGATGTCGCGCGAAGGCCGAGGAAGGCCTGGCCAGAGCCGACAACCAGGGACTTGCGCTCGCGGCGGCCACCGGGCGCTGGGCACTCGGCCTGCTCGAACTCGGCCTGGGTCGTCCGGAGGCTGCCCTCGGGCAGCTGGAGGCCGTCCCGCCGACGGGCATCGGCCTCCTCTCCGCCGCGGACCAGGTCGAGGCAGCCATCCGCAGCGGGCTGCCGGAGCGGGCGAAGGAGCCGCTTGCCCGCTACCTGGCCTGGGCACGGCACGTCCGCCAGCCGTCGTCGGACGCGATCGCCCTGCGCTGCCGCGCCCTCGTCGAAGGAGATGAGGCACACTTCAGGAATGGCGTACGCCTCCATGGGGACGCTCAGTCGTACGAGCAGGCGAGGACGCAGCTCGCCTACGGCGAACGGCTGCGACGGGCCCGCCGACGGGCGGACGCCCGCGCACAGCTGCGCGGCGCATTGGAGATCTTCGACCGGCTCGGTGCGAAGCTCTGGGCCGAGCGCGCCCGGGTGGAGCTACGCGCAACCGGGGACGTGCCGGCGGCGCCGCGCAGGGCGCACGACCCGCTCAGCGTACTGACGCCTCAGGAACGCCAGGTCGTGCGGCTGGCGGCCGGTGGCGCCTCCAACCGGGACATCGCCGCCCAGCTCTATGTGAGCCCGCGGACCGTCGGCTACCACCTCTACAAGGCGTTTCCCAAGCTGGGTATCACCTCTCGAGCCCAACTGGCAGCCATCGTCGGGTCTTCGCCGGCGCCGCGCTGACGGCCCTGGCGATCCCCGGGGTGCACCGATGACGGGCCGCGGCGCCGCGGACACCTGCCAGCCACTACCGCCAACGCGGCCACCCGCCACAGCTGCCGTCGCAGCCCTAGGCTGGACGGCGTGTCCGAGCTGACGTACCCGGAGGTGGGCGCCACCCGGCAGGGGCGGCTGCCGGCCGGCTGGCACCACCTGCGGCACCGGTACCGGCTGCCCGACGGGTGCTTCGCCGTCGCGGCCGAGGCCGTGCTGACCTGGCGGCTGCACCGGGCGGCCGGGGTACGGATGCGCACCGACGCGCCCCGGGCCGAGCCGGGCGTACGGGTCACGCCCGGCCTGGGCGTCGGGCCGCTGCGGATCTGGGGCCCGTGCGAGGTGGTCTGGGCCGAGTCCGGCGACCGGCGCGCCGGTTTCGGTTACGGCACGCTGCCGGGGCACCCCGAGCGCGGCGAGGAGGCGTTCCTGGTCACCCGGGACGACGCCGGCGCGGTCTGGTTCGAGGTGACCGCGTTCAGCCGGCCGGACCGCTGGTTCACGTGCGCCGCCGGGCCCGTCGGCCGGGCCGTCCAGCACGGGTACGCGCACTGGCTCGCCCGCACTGTGCGTCGCCTCTGCGCCCGGCGCTGACCGGGCCACCACGCAGCCGGGCACGACGCCGCCCGGCCCCGGGGGACCGCGACGGCCGGGACCGCGACGGCCGGGACCGCTACGGCCGGAGGCTCAGAAGCGGGCGAAGGAGCGGATCGGCGCGCGCGGCCCGAACTTCGGCGCCTGGATCCCGGCGGCCTCCAGCAGAGCGCAGACCCGCCCCCGGTGCCCCCGGAACGGCTCCAGCAGGGCCAGCATCCGGGCGTCGTCGCCGCGCGCCTCGCCCGCGAGGGCCCAGGCGACCGTGTTCGGCACGTGGTAGTCGCCGACGCTGACCGCGTCCGGGTCGCCGTACGTGATCCGGACCACCTCGGCGGCGGTCCACGGGCCGATGCCGGCGATCGAGGTCAGCCGCCGGGTGGCCGCGGCGCTGTCCGCGCAGCGTTCCAGCCGGTCGGCGACGGCGGCGGCCCGGCGCAGCGTGTCGGCCCGGCGCTGCTCCACCCCGAACGGGTGGAACACCCAGTACGGCGCGGCGGCCACCACCTCCGGCCCGGGCGGCAGCAGCAGCGGCTGCATCGGGCCGGGCGCCGGCTCGCCGAAGTGCCGCACGGTCGCCGCGTACGCCCGGCACGCCTCCTTGCCGGTCACCTTCTGCTCGAAGACCGCCCGCAGCAGCCGGGGGAAGACCTGGCCGGTGGCCGGCATCCGCAGCCCCCGGTGCTGGGCGGCGAGCCGGGCCACCAGCGGGTGCGCGGCGGCCAGCTCGGCGAACCCGGTCAGGTCGTCGCGCAGCCCGGCGATCGCGTCGGCGTGCTCGACGACCCGGTCGGCCCCGGGGCCGTACCCCTCGGCCAGCAGCTCTCCGCCGGCGGCGCGCAGCGCCAGGGTGGCCGGCCCGGCCGGGGTGCGGGTGGCGTACCAGAAGGTGCCGGCGGCGATCCGCGCGCACGGGTCGTACGGGCTGAAGGTGAGCGACCGGACGGAGGCGGCCAGCCGGTAGTCGGCGGGCGGGCGCAGTGCCCGGCGCGCGGCGGGTTCGGTCTCGGTCACCAACCCACTGTGCCACCTCGGGTCGTCACCCCGTGGAAGAGACGCGTGCTCGACGGTGCGGCGGGAGAGCTGCCCGGCCAGTTTCCGGCTGCCCGCCCCGGTGTGATCCACCACCTGAACGGCCAGAATTTTTCCGGCAATTGATACAAATGCTTCTCTATCCAACATAGCGGCCCGAGTCCGGCCCGGTTCCGCTGATTCCTTGATTTCTTGCAGGTGAATTCGCTGCTAACATCCCACCTGCGCTGGCCGGAGTCCCGTCACGGGACACGGCCGCCGGTACGAGATCACGAGGATCACTGGTGGCCAGGAGACCGACTCACCGCCGGTCCTCGTCCGACTCGTCCGGCAGCGCACCGGGGGCTGCGGAGAAAGGCGTGCGGTGATGACTGCTGGTGCGGTTGTTGGGCCGGAGCACGTCGTGTCCGGCTTATCGCCCCGCCACCACCAGCACTGACGATGGTCGCCATTGAGGCGGCCGTCCGACCGGACCGGCCAGCAGCATGATCGCCCTGCGCGTCTACCGCCTCCTCCCGCCCGCCGCCCGGCGCCGGCTGCTCAACCTGCTTCCCGCACACCGGCGGCTCGGCCTCGTGCGCACCTTCACCCGGCCGCGCGGCGGTGACACGGTGCACCCGATCGGCTCCCGGGTGACGGCCACCGACGGCGGCGTCCGCACCGAGGCCGAGGTGGTCGCCGCGGCGACCCCGCTGGAGATGTGGCACCGCAACCTCATGGCCGTCACGTCCGCCCTGGAATCGGCCGGCATCGACCACCACTGCCTGCGCAACGACGACTACCTGCGCAGCTCGGTGGCCATCCTGCTCGACCAGCGGGACGCCGTGCGTCGCCTGGTCCGCTCCGCGCCGGCGTTGTCGGGGGCGCACGTGCGCACCGTGGAGGTGCAACCCGGGCGGAACCAGCCGGACCTGGCCCCGGCCGAGGTGATCCAGGTGTGGTTCCCGGTGACCGACGCCCGGGCGGGCGTGGTCCTGGGCGCCCAGTTCGCCTGCGAGATCGAGTTCTGGACCCGCGTGGGCGACATGGTCCGTGCGCCCCGGCACAACGCGGTGATCGACGAGGCGCCGGCCCGGGCGGAGCCGGTCCGGGTCGCCGCGGCTCTGCTCAGCCACTTCGTCCCCGAGGCGGACGACCACACCTACCGCACCCGCCGTGATCTCACCGTCCGCGCGCCGGACCGGGTGGGCTTCCCGATCGACGCGGTCTACACCTGGGTCGACGGCTCGGATCCGGACTGGCTCAAGCGCAAGATGGCCGCACTCGGCGCCCCCGACGCCGCGCGGCACGCGGTGGCCGCGAACTCGTCGCGTTACCACAATCGCGACGAACTGCGGTATTCCATGCGTTCGCTGCACAGCTTCGCGCCCTGGCTGCGACGGATCTTCCTGGTCACCGACAGTCAGCTGCCGAGTTGGCTCGACCCGACCCACCCGATGATCACGGTGGTCTCGCACGCCGAACTCTTCGCGGATCTCGGCGGTCGATCGTCGTTCAACTCGCACGCCATCGAGTCCCGGCTGCACCGGATCGAGGGCCTGGCGGAACACTTCCTCTACCTCAACGACGACGTCTTCCTGGGCCGGCCGTTGCTGCCGACCCACTTCTTCCATGCCAACGGGATCGCGAAGTTCTTCCTCTCCCCGGCGCAGTTCGGGCTGGGCGAGGCGAGAGCCAGCGACCCGCCGGTGAACGCCGCCGGCAAGAACAACCGCCGGCACATCCAGCGGCAGTTCGGCGTGACCATCACGCAGAAGATGAAGCACACCCCGTTCGCGCTGCGGCGCGGCATCATGCACCAGATCGAGCAGATGTTGCGGGCGGACGTGACCGCGACGGCACGGCACCAGTTCCGCCACCACGAGGACCTGTCGATCCCGTCGTCGCTGCATCAGTACTGGGCGTACCTGACCGCGCAGGCGGTCCCGGGCGAGATCGAATACGAGTACGCGGACGTCGGTCACCCCTCGACGCCCGCCCGCCTCTCCGAGCTGCTGGCCCGGCGGCACCGTGACGTGTTCTGCCTCAACGACACCGACTCCGATTCGGAGGCCTTCCCCGAGCAGGAGCGGATGCTGGCCGACTTCCTGTCCCGCTACCTGCCGTTCCCCGCCCCGTTCGAGCTGCCCGACGACGTGGTCGCCGATCGGCGGAAGCTGGGCGCCAGCGCGCTGTGGCGGCAGTCGCGCGGCGCTGATCGGTACGGCCGGCAGGTGGATGCCCCGACAACGCCCGCCCTCGGGCGGCAGGTGGACGGCTCTACTGTGCCCCCGCTGCGGGTCGGTCCGCGACTGGACGCGCCCACGCTGCCCTCGATGCGCATCGCCGCCACCCGCGAGGCGCAGCAGGACATTGTGTCGCCCGGCTGGGGAACGTACCCCGCCGAGCGGCCGGGAGAGCGGCGGGACACGTGAACCGGACGGCTGATTCCCGTCGCACATTACGCTTCGACCAGCTCGTCAACATCTCTGCGAACCCCCAGTGGAGCCCAGTGTGGTAGGCCCTGCCCCCCAGGTCACGATCATCGTCCCGGTCTACAACGTCGAGGACTACCTGCCCGAGACACTGGAGTCGATCGCGGCGCAGACCGTGTTCGACCGGTGCCGGGTGATCCTGGTGGACGACGGCAGCACCGACGGTTCCGTGATCCTGGCGAAGCAGTTCGCCGCGGAGCACCCGAACGTGACCGCGATCCAGCAGGAGAACAGCGGGCCGGGCGCCGCCCGTAACCGGGCACTGGACATGGCGGACACGCCGTACGTCGCGTTCGTCGACTCGGACGACATCCTGCCGCCGCGTGCCATCGAGGTGCTGCTCAAGGCGATCGTGGCGAACAAGGCGAGCATGGCCGTCGGCGACATGGACACGTTCCCCAAGCCCACCGCCTTCCTCTGGAAGAAGCCCTTCGGCAAGGGCGACCGCCTCCTGGAGACCGTGGTCGACGCACCCGACCTGATCTTCGACGCCGGCCCGTGCCACAAGCTCTACGACCTCGCCCAGCTCCGGGCCCACGGCCTGCGGTTCCGCGAGGGGGTCCACTTCGAGGACGCCTTCCTGGCCATCCCCATGCTGCTCAAGGCGGAGCGGATCGCCCTGGTCGACGAGGTCGTCTACCAGTACCGCAAGCGGGCGGTCAGCAGCTCCATCATGGACAACCTGTTCGTACGGGAACAGAATTTCTGGGACCACCTGGAACTCTGCGAGACCCTCGCGGACCTTCGTCCCGAGCTGGACGTGTTCCGCCGCGAGGTGCTCGAGCGCTTCCTCGTCCGCAGCTACCAGGGTTTCGCCATGCGCGCGCACGACATCTTCGAGGACGCGGACCTGTGGAAGATCTTTGATCGGTGCAGTCGGATCTACCACGACATCGACCCGTCCTTCATCGCGCGTTGGACGCTGGACACCCGGCACCGGGTGGCGTACCTGGCCTTCAAGTCCTACGACTTCGAGCTCTTCGCGCGCCCCTGGGAGCGGGTGCGGGGTGTTGTCGCCTGCGGTGGTGACCTCCACCTCGACTACCCGGTCACCCCGGCGCTGCTGCCGCTGACCAAGGTGACCGCCGTGAGCGCGCGGCTCGAGCAGGCGAAGCTCTCGCCCTCGGGTGACGTCCTCAAGCTCTCCGGGCACATGGTGATCAACGGCTTGCCGATGCGCGGCCCGATGCCTACGCCCCTCGGGCTGCGGGTGCGGGGCAGTAACCTGACCGCGCCGGTCACCGTCGAACGACGGGCCGACCTCAAGGCCGGCGACGACAACCGGGAGTGGAGCGGCTTCTCGGCGGAGATCCCGGTGAGCAAGCTTCGTAACGGGCAGCACAGCCTCCGGCTCGTGTTCCTGACCGAGACCGGCCAGGCGTCCCGGCAGTGCCTGATCTCCGCCGCCTTCCTGCGGGACGCCACGATGAAGCTGGCCGGCGACACCCGGCTGCTGCCCACGTTCACCGCTCGGGAGAACGCGGCGCTGCTGGTGCGGCGGGAGGCCGGTGCCGCGGGGCAGCGCCGGTGGCGGCGACTGATGGCGCGCAAGGACCTGCGGCACATCGCCTCCCGGGCACCCTTCTGGAAGCAGCGCCTGCTCCGCCTGCTCACCACGCCGCTGATGAGCCGGCGTGACGTGTGGCTGGTCGGCGAGCGCACGGACACCGCGCAGGACAACTCCTCGCACCTGTTCCGCCACCTCCGGCAGGTGGAGCGCAGGCGGAACGTCTACTACCTGCTGGCGAAGGACAGCCCCGACCGGCAGCGGCTGCGGGGGTTGGGCAACGTCGTCACCCACGGCTCCTTCCGGCACAAGTTCCTGATGCTGCACGCCACCAAGCTGATCAACTCGTATGACATCGACGCATACATGTTGCCGGAGCGTTGGGAGCGCTCACCGTTCCTGAAGCACCTGAACTGGCGGATCGCCTCGTCCCGGGTCTTCCTCCAGCACGGTGTGACCGAGAAGGACGTCAGCGCCGGCCTGCACCGGGGCCGGACGTCCGTCGACCTCTTCGTGGCCTCGGCCCACCGTGAGGCCGAGTACGTGGCGAAGGAGCTCGACTACGGCGACATGGTGAAGACCACGGGCATGCCCCGGTTCGACGCGCTGGTCCCCGACCGGGGCAGGCGGCGGATCCTGTTCATGCCCACCTGGCGCACGTACCTCGTGACCCCGTCGTACAACAGCTCCGCCCGACCTCGGGTCGCCTTCGAGGGATCGGCGTACCAGGTCTTCATCGCGGAGCTGTACGGCAGCGAGCGGTTGCGGCAGGCGTTGCGCCAGCACGGCTTTGTGCTGGAGTTCCTTCCGCACTACGAGATGCGCTCGCTGCTGACCGACGTCGTGCCGGCCGACGACTGCTTCGCCATGGCGGACCAGACGACCCGCACCGTGCAGGACGCTCTGCGCCAGTGTGACCTGTTCATCACCGACTACTCGTCCACCGCCTTCGACGTCGCGTACCTCGGCACCCCGCTGATCTACGCCCAGTTCGACGAGGAGGAGTTCTTCACGATCGGCGGTTACAAGAAGGGCTACTTCGACGCCCGGGAGGACGGGTTCGGCCCGGTCTGCGTGACCGCGGAGGAAACCGTGGACGCGATCGTCACGTACCTGGAGAACGGGTGCGCCCGCGAGGAGGAGTACTCCCGCCGGGCAGCCGATTTCTTCGCTGTCCAGGACCGGAACAACTGCCAGCGGGTCGCCGACGCCATCGCCGCGCTGCCGGGCCCCCAGCGGTGAGTCGGCGACCCGTCCCCGTGCGGGAGCCGGCGGCCGGCGCGGGCGGGCCAGGAGGACACCGGTGACCGACCCCGAGCCGACGCCGTCGCAGACCCCACCGGCACTCGCGGAGCCGTCGGGGCTCGTCGACGTCTACCGCCGGGTGCTGAGCCCGCAGACCCGCCGCGCCATCGCGACGAAGGTGAGCCCGCGGGCCCGGCACCAGTTGAAGCAGTGGGTCGCGCGGGCGTCCGGTAACACCGCGGTGACCGGGCGCCGGGGCGAGCGGATGGCGAGGCGACAGCCGCAGTTACTGGCCGGAGGCGACCGGGTGGTCGTCACCGCCGACCGCGCGCCCCGCATCGCCCGGGTCGACGCGGAACTCACCCCGCTGCGCGCCCGGGCGGGGAATCTGACCGCCGTCACGGCGGCCCTCGACGAGGCGGGAGTGGCCTACTTCCGCGTCCGCGGCAGGACCGATTGCGCATCGGTGGTCGCCGTCGACGAGGCGGACCGGAAACGGGTGTACGCCGCGCTCGCCGCCGCCTGCGCCCGGGTCCCCGGCTACGTCGCCGTGCCGCGGGCTCACGCCGAGCGGCCACCGGCGGCCGGCTTCGAGCCGCGCACCTGGGACCGCGTGGCGGACGCTCCGGTCGTCCGGCTCACCTGGTACCGGACCGATCCCCGGCACCGGCTCGTGCTCGGCCAGGCGTACGGGTGCGAGGTCGAGTTCTGGACGCGGCAGGACGACGAGCTCGTCGCCCCCCGGCCGAACCCGGTGGCCGAGCGGATCCAGGTGTCGGCGCCGCCGGTGCTGACGTCCGAGTCGCTCTTCACCGGCCTGGTGCCGCACACCGCCGTGGCGACCGCGCGAACCCGGCAGGAGTTCGCCGGACGGCAGCCCCACGACGTGGCCTTCCCGGTCGACGTCGTCTACACCTGGGTGGACGGCGCGGACCCGGAGTGGCTGCGCCGCCGCGCCGCGATCACCGGCGTCCCGTACCACGCCGAGGCGGCGAGCGCGGCCCGCTTCCTCAGCCGCGACGAACTGCGCTACTCGCTGCGGTCGCTGCACCAGTACGCGCCCTGGGTGCGCCAGGTCTATCTGGTGACCGACGACCAGGTGCCGGAGTGGTTGGAGCCGTCGGCGTCGGGGATCCGGGTGGTCAGCCACCGGGAGATCTTCGCCGACCCGTCCGTGTTGCCGACCTACAACTCGCACGCCATCGAGAGTCAGCTGCACCACGCCGACGGGCTCTCCGAGCACTTCCTCTACCTGAACGACGACGTCTTCCTCGGCGCCGAGGTGCTGCCCAGCGACTTCTTCCTGGCCAATGGCATCTCCCGGTTCTTCCCGTCGCCGGCCCTGGTGCCGCCGGGCGCCCCGACCGCGGAGGACATCCCCTCCTCGGCCGCCGGGAAGAACAATCGCGCGCTGATCGCCGAGCGCTTCGGCACGGTGCTCACCCGGAAGATGAAGCACATGCCCCACGCGCTGCGACGCAGCGTGCTGTACGAGATCGAGGACGCCTTCCCGGCCGCGCACCGGGTCACCGCCGGCAACCGTTTCCGCAGCATGGCGGACATCTCGATCGCCTCGTCGCTGCACCACTACTACGCGTTCCACACCGGTCGGGCGGTGCCGGGGGACCTGAGCTACACCATCGCGGAGCTGTCGAACCCGGACACCCCGGCGCGCCTGGCGCACCTGCTCGCCCGCCGGGACCGCCACGTCTTCTGCCTGAACGACGCGTTCTCCACGGAGGAAGATCTGACCGCCCAGCTTTCGGTCCTCACGCCCTTCCTGGACACCTACTTCCCGGTGCCCAGCCCATGGGAGAACGGCTGACCCTGCGCACGCGCAGCGGCGTCGGCCCGCCGCTGGTCGGCTGACGTCGACGACGATCACCGTGTCGGTCTCTGCCGGGGCCGACCGGTTACCGGAGCGGGCCGACGGGCTCGGTGACCTCCGGACGCCGCGTCGCCCGCCGTCCGGATCGGGCTTGCGCCGATCAGGCGCCGGTCGGGTTCGGGTGGAGGTCGTAGCGGGCCGCCAGCATCCGGTGGTCGGAGAGCGGTGCCTGGATAGCCTCGCAGCCGAGCGGCTTGATGCCGGGCCCGGAGAACAGGTAGTCGATCTTGATCGTGCCGAACGTCGCCTGCATCCGGCCCAGGTCGCAGTCGACGCTCTGGTCGTACAGCGGTTGCAGGACGAGCTGACGCCTGCCGGTCACCGTCGCGGCCGGGGTGGTGTTGAGGTCGCCGCCCACGATGGTCGGGTTTCCCCGTGCGCGGCCGCGGCGCGCCTCGGCGGCGAGCCGCGCGGCCTGCGCCGCCCGAATCCCACCGTCGGGATCCTGTTCCGGCGTTGACAGGTGGGCGCCACAGACCTGGAGCCGGGGCGCGCGCAACCGGACGCACACCGCGAACCGCTGCTCCATCCAACTGCTGTTCCTGGGTTCGGGTGACGGGAGCTGGACCAGCCACGACGCCTGGACGGGCGATGCCGCGCCGGCCCCCCGCGCGACCGCAGCCCGCACCGCCACCGCCTGGCCGTACCGGCCTCCGTCGGCCCCGCAGGTGGCCGGTCGGCTGACGCGTGTGCCGCGCCTGACCGCGGCCGTCGTGGCCTGGCGGAAGTCCACCTTCCAGTCAGCGCCGAGGCTGCTTCCCAGCGCGGGCAGCAGGTCGGCGCACATCTCCTGCAGCAGCAGCACGTCCGCCGAGCGATTCCGTGCCGCCTGACCAATGGCGGCGGCGAGCTCCCGGTGCCGGGTGGCGGCGGGACAGCGCTGTCTGGCGTTGGCGCACGCGTTCCAGGTGAGCACCGTCAGCGGAACCAGCGCGGGCGGTGCGGGAGCCGGCGAGGTGGACTGGGCGGGCACCGCGATCGCGGGACGGTCGTCGTCCACGGGCCACCGCGCGGCCGCTGTCGCGCCCATGGCACCGATGAGGGAGCCGGCCAGCGCGAGTACGACCAGCAGGGGCGCTCGGCTCCGCTTCGCCGCCATGCCGCCCCTCTCCCCGGATACCGGCGGTGTCGTGCTGTCGACCGTGGACAAATGTGTCAGCCGCCGCTGGGCTGCCAGATTAGCGGTCGGCGGACCTCGAGGCACGGGACCGGGGCTGGACCCGGGCGAACATCCACCCTGTCCTGGCCATCTCTCCGTGCAGACCGGCCGCGACCGCACTCATGCAGACCTCCTGCTGTCCAACGACATCAGCCGGCCCACGGGGAGGGCCGCCCCGTGATACGTGCGGGTCGGCTCAACGGATCAACGGCGTACCGAGAAAATTCCGGGTGGCGGCGGGGTGGAGTCGGTCGCGTCGACGTCCCGCACCACCGGGGCGCCACCGGCGAACCGGTCGAGTTCCGCGCCGGCCACCACCCGACCCGGGAACCAGTCCCCGGCGGCCCGCCGGGTCAGCTCCGGCACCGGCGGCTCGACCCGGCCCGCGACCAGCACCAGGTTGCCGTAGCGGCGCCCACGCAGCACCGCCGCGTCACCGACCAGGCAGGCCCGGGGCAGCACCGCGCGGACCGTGGCGACCTGGGCCCGGGCGTGCCGCAGCGGCGGGCCGTCGGCGAGGTTGGCGAGGTACCAGCCGGACGGGGCCAGCACCCGGGCCACCTCGGCGGCGTACTCGACCGAGGTGAGGTGGGCCGGGGTGCGCGCGCCGGCGAAGACGTCGGCGACCACCACGTCGTACGCGGCGTCCCGGGTGGACGTCAGGGTGGCGCGGGCGTCGGCCACGCGGACCTTCAGCCGAGGGTCGGCGGGCCAGGGCAGCGCCCGCCGCACCAGCTCGACCAGCGCGGCGTCCACCTCGGACACCCGAGACGTGGACCCGGGGCGGGTGGCCTGGAGGTAGCGGGGCAGGGTCAGCGCGCCGCCGCCCAGGTGCAGCACCCGCAGCGGCGTTCCGGCCGGGGCGAGCAGGTCGAGTGCCGCGCCGATGCGGCGGACGTACTCGAACTCCAGGTGCGTCGGGTCGGCCAGGTCCACGTGCGACTGTGGGGCGCCGTCCAGCAGCAGCGTCCACGAGCGGGGCCGGTCCGGGTCCGGCACCAGCTCGGCCCGGCCGGTGTCGACCGGCGCGACGATCCGGTCGTCGCCACGGCGGCGACCCATCAGCGACCCGCCGCGCCGGCCCGGGTGGCCATGGTCAGCGCCCGGTGCAGCAACCGGGCGTCGCCGAGCAGCGCGCGCAGCCGCCGCTCCAGCCCGGCGATCGGCACCAGGTTCTGCGGGGCGCGCGGGTCCTTGTACGGCGAGGAGGCGAACCGGGGCAGCGTCACCAGCGACAGGTCGGCCAGCGCGATCGCCTCCGCCGGCGGCAGCTCCGCCGAGCACTCGATCCGCACGATGCCGGCCCAGGGCGCGCCGAGCGCCACCGGCAGGCGCAGATACCAGGACCAGCCGCCCCAGGCGGTGCCGAGGCGGAACACCGGTGATCGCTCGCCGGGGCGCAGCCCGGTGACCACCGCGGTGAGCCGGGCGTCGAGGTACTGGCTGTGCTGGGTCTTGATGTAGCCGAGGGTGCGCGGCAACTGCCGCCGGCTGCGCAGCGGCCCGTCCACCACCAGCAGATCGCCGTCCACCCGCGCGGCGTCGGAGACCGCCACCTCCAGCGCGGTCAGCGGCGCCTGCACGGCCGCCGGGAGCTTGCTCAGCTCGCCCGTGCCGCCCACCCGGTGCACCGGGTAGCGGACCCGCCCGCACACCACCTCCCGCGCCGACGGGCTGGCGGTGAACAGCCCGCGCCCGACCTGCGCCCCGGCCAGCTCCGCCGCGCCCCGCTCCAGGTCGCAGCGGACCACCCCGGCCGCGTACGAGGCGGCGATGCCGGGGAACGAGGCGCCGTCGTCCTCGGCCGTCCAGACGCTGGCGTCGATCCGGCGTACCCCGTCGACGAGCAGTACCACGTCCGGCGCCCGCAGGCCGGGGCGGGGGCCGATCGCCCGCCAGTCCACGGCCGGCAGCTCGACGTCCGCCTCGACCTGGGCGCTGCTCGGCGCCGCCGGCCCGCCCACCGAGGCCTCGAAGGAAGCCCCGTACGACGGGTCCCAGGCGTCGACGAAGAGCCGTGGCCCGGTCACCGGGCTGGCCTTTCGTTCGCGACTGCGGGGCTCCGCTTCGCTGCACTCCTCGCGTTCACAGGCCGGTCCGTTCGACGCGGGCGGTGCGGGCGTCCTTGCGGACCTCGTAGCGGACCGGGATCCGGTCGGCCAGGGCCGGCACGTGGGTGACCACGCCGACCATCCGGTCGCCCCGGGCGGCCAGGCTTTCCAGGGTGGCGGCCACCGTGTCCAGGGTGGCCGCGTCGAGGGTGCCGAAGCCCTCGTCCAGCACGATCGACTCCAGGCTGGCGGCGGTGGTGGACATCCCGGCCAGCTGCTCGGACAGCGCCAGCGCCAGCGCCAGCGACGCCTGGAACGTCTCGCCGCCGGAGAGGGTGCGCACCCCCCGGCGCAGCCCCGCGTCGTGGTGGTCGACCACGGAGAACTCGCCCTTGTCGTGGACCAGGTCGTACTGGCCGTTCGACAGCTCGCGCAGGATCCCGGAGGCGCCGTCGACCAGCAGGTCGAGCGCCTCGGCGAGCAGCCACCGCTCGAAGTTGTTGGCCCGCAGGTGCCCGGCCAGCGCCCGCGCCGTGCGCGCCTGCCGCTCGTGCTCGTCCCGCTGCCGGCGCAGCTCACCGGCCTGCTCGCGGCGTTCCTCGAGCCGGCGCCGATCCGCCTCGGCCCGTTCCCGGGCGACCGCGACCGCGTGGACCGGGTCGTCGGCGGGGGGCAGCCCGACGGCCGTCAGCAGGCCGGCGATCCGGTCCTCGACGGCCTCGGCGGCCGCCTCCGCCTCGGCCACCGACGCGGCCAGCCCGACCCGCTGCGCCCGCCGCTGCTCCGCCTGCCCGGCGGCCCAGTCGACCAGGGTGGTCCAGGCGGCGGCGACGTCGTCCCGGTCGGTGGCCGGCGGACCGAAGCGGGCCAGCCCGTCCCGGGCGGTGTCGAAGCCGCGCCAGGCGGCGCGCAACCGCTCCTGCGCCGCGTCCAGCGCGCCGCGGGCCCGCCGGGCGGCATCCCGGCCGGCGCGCACCGCCCCCGCCGCCTCGTCGAGGGCCCGCCGCAGCCGGGCGTGCTCGTCCAGCGCCGCGCGCAGCGCCGCCGGGGCCGCCGCGTCGGCGAGCTGGGCGTCCAGTTCGGACAGCCGGGCGGCCAGCTGGTCGTGCTGGGCGCGGGCGCGCACCAGCACCCGCTCCAGGTCGCGGGCCGCCGCGTCGCGCTCCTGCACCAGTGCCTGGGCCGCCTTGCTGGCCGCCCGCGCCGCCTTCCCGGCGGCGGTCGCCGCGGCCACCGCCGAGCCCACCGGCACCGCCGGCACCCGCGCCACGGTCTGCTCGCAGACCGGGCAGGTGCCGCCGTCGGCCAGGTGTGCCCGCAGGGCGACGGCCTGGTCGGTGGCCTTGGCCTCCTCGTGGGCGCGGAACGCCGCTTCCAGCTCCGCGTCGGCCCGGGCCGCCGCCTCCCGCGCCGCCGCGAGGGCCGCCACCGCCGCGTCGTGCTCCCGCCGCGCCACGGCGACCGCCGCGCGGACCGTCTCGGCCTCGCCGGTCAGCCGCTCCCGGTCGGCGTACGCCCGCAGCAGCAGCCGCAGCGTGCTCTCGTCGCCGGCGCCGGCCAGCTCGCCGCGCAGCTTCTCCTCGCGCTCCTCGGCCAGCGTCACCGCGGTCGCCGTCTCGTCGGCCGCGGCCCGGGCGGTGGCCACGGCCCGGGCCACCTCGGCGACCCCGTCCGGCGCCCGCACCCCGGCCAGTCCGGCCAGGTCGGCGTCGAGGGCGGCCAGCGCCGCCGTCGCCGCCCGGGCCGCCGCCCGCGCACCGTCCCGCTCGGGCACGGCGGATCCGACCGCCCCGGACAGCTCGCGCATCCGGTCGACCTGCGCGGTCGCGGCGGCCAGGGCCGCATCGTCGACGCCGGTCAGCCCGGCGAGCACCTTGTCCACCGCGGCCAGCCCGGCCTCGGCCTGCCCGGCCCGCTCGGTGGCGCGCTTCTGCACCTCCTCGTAGACGCCGAGGCCGAGCAGGTTGACCAGGATCTGCTGGCGGGTGGCCGGCTTGGCGTGCAGGAAGTCGGCGAACTGCCCCTGCGGCAGCACCACGCAGGAGGTGAACTGCTCGTACGGCAGCCCGACCGCCTCCAGCACCGCCTGCTCCATCTCGGCCGGCGTCCCGGCGACCACCTCGCCCAGGTCCTCCGGGCTCAGCCCGGTGTCCAGCTTGGTGACGTCGAAGCCGGCCGGCATCAGCTGCAACCCGGCGTTGGCCGTCTTGACGTTGCCCCGGCCGTCCCGGCGGACCACCCGGGTGGCCACGTAGCGGGAGCCGGCGGACTCGAAGACCAGCCGGACCCGCGCCTCGGTGGCCGACGGGGCGAGGGCGTTCGCCAGGCCCCGCGCGCCGCCCCAGCGGGGGACCGTGCCGTAGAGGGCGAAGCAGATCGCGTCCAGCACCGTCGACTTGCCGGAGCCGGTTGGGCCGACCAGCGCGAAGAAGTCGGCGTCGGTGAAGTCGACCGTGGTCTCGTCGCGGAAGACGGTGAAGCCCGCCATGTCCAGGCGCATCGGGCGCATCAGCGATCGACCTCCTCGAAGAGCTCGTCGAAGAGCTCCCGCACGCCGTCGTCGTCGTGGCCCCGGCTGCCCAGGTAGTCGGCGAAGAGTTCGCGGGGGGAGCGGCCGGCCCGCTGGGCGACCCGGGTGCCGCTGCCCGGCGCCGGGACCAGCTCCGGGTCGATCCGGATCTCCAGCGCGCGGGGGAGCAGCTCCTGCACCTCCTCGCGCAGGCCGGCCCGGGGCTGCTCGCGGACGAACACCCGCAGCCAGCCCTCGGGCGGGGTCAGCTCGGCCAGCTGGGCGAGGGTGCCGCGGACGGTGCGCAGCGGCACCGCCGCCGGCACCGGCACCTCGCGGACCTGCGCGGCGGTGCGGGCGGTGACCTCCACCAGCGTCACCGATGCGACGTTCTCCTGCTCGCCGAAGTCCACCGCCAGTGGGCTGCCGCTGTAGCGGATCGGGCAGGGCCCGATCACCCGCTGCGAGCGGTGCAGGTGGCCCAGCGCGACATAGTGGGCGTTGCCCGGGAAGACCGTCGTTGGCACGGCGTAGCCGAGCACGGTGTGCGCGTCCCGCTCGCCGCCGCCGGTGCTCGCCCCGACCACGGTCAGGTGGGCGGTGACCAGGTGCACCCGGTCGGGCTCGGTGAACCCCTCGGTGAGCCGGGCGAGGACCCGGCCCAGGTGGTCGGCGTACGTCTGGGTGGCCTCGGCGGCGGTCAGCTCGTACATCTCCACCGCGCGGACGGCGTACCGCTGGGACAGGAAGGGCAGCGCGGCCAGCTGCCAGCGCTCGCCGTCGCGGGTGGCGCCCTCGATGACGTGCTCGGCCGGGTTGTCCCGGACGCTGCCGCGCAGCGTGATGCCGGCCGCCTCGGCCCACGGCCGCAGCGCGTCCAGGGCCTGGCCGTTGTCGTGGTTGCCGCCGATCGCCACCACGTCGGCGCCGGTGCGTCGCAGCGCGGTCAGCGCCCGGGTGACCAGCCGGGTCGCCTCCGGGGTGGGGGCGGCGGTGTCGTAGAGGTCGCCGGCGACGATCACCAGGTCGGGGCGCTCGTCGTGGGCGATCTCGATGACCCCCGCCAGCACCTGCTTGTGCTCCTCGGCGCGGGGTTGCCCCTTGAGCACCTTGCCGACGTGCCAGTCCGAGGTGTGCAGGATCTTCATGGCTGCCCCCTAGAACGGGATGTCGTCGTCGCCGGCACCCGAGCCGACCACCGCGAACGGGTCGGCCGACTGGGTGATCGAGCGCAACGTCTGCGAGGGGGGCCGGCCCGCCTCGGAGACCCGGGTCGCCCAGGCGGGAAACGGGAACTCCAGGCAGAGCGGGACCGGGATGTCCGGCTGGTTGACGAACATGGTGCCGGGCTTGGCCAGCAGCGCCCGCTGGCGCTGGGCCGGCGGGAGGAAACCGTACTCGGGGCGGGACGCCTCGGCCGGGTCGAGCCGGCCGACCACCCGGATCGCTGAGTTGGTGACGATGCGGCGCTCCACCTCGCTGGCCGTCTGCTGCGCGCCGACCAGGATCACCCCGAGCGAGCGGCCCCGCTCGGCGATGTCCAGCAGCACCTCCTTGATCGGGGAGGAGCCCTCGCGCGGGGCGTACTTGTTGAGCTCGTCGAGGACGACGAAGAGCAGCGGCTTGGCGGTGCCGGCCTTCTCCTTGCGCTCGAACTCGCTCTTGAGCGTGACGCCGACCACGAAGCGTTGCGCGCGGTCCGGCAGGTTGTGCAGGTCGACCACGGTGACCTGGGCGCTCTCGGCGGTGTTGATGCTGTGCGGGCGGCGGGTGGCCAGGTCGCCGCGGATCAGCCGGCCCAGGTCCTTCTTGCTGCCGATCAGCCGGCGGGCGAAGGCGTTGACCGTGCCCAGGCCGACCGCGCTGCCCGCCCAGTCGCCGCGGGTCTCGTCGTCGTTGAGCTGCTCGACGATGTGGTCGACCAGGTCGGCGTACGAGCCCAGCCGGACCCCGTCGACGCTCACCCCGCCGTCGGCGGGCTGCGCGTACCGGGCCAGGTGGGCGGCGACCGAGTGGACCACCATCGTGTACTGCTGGCGTTCGTCGTCGGCGTCGGCGAAGACGTACGGCAGCAGCCGGTCGGCGCAGAACTCGCTCAGCGTCCAGTAGAAGCTGTCCACGCCGGTGAGCCGGCTGCTCACGTCCGGCGTGCCGGAGGAGTCGCCGACCCGGGGCGGGGCGTACACCCGCACGTCGGGGAAGGCGCCGGCGTCCAGCCCGAGCTTCGCGTACGCGGCGCGGGTGGGGTCGTCGAGCCGGGCGTTCGGGTGGTCGAGGAAGAGCAGGTCTTCGCCCTTGACGTTGAAGATCAGCGCCTTGGCGTTGACCGCGTCGCCGCCGAGCACCCCGGAGCGGAAGACCGAGTAGAGCAGGAAGGTGGCGAAGCTGGTCTTGGTGGCCACGCCGGAGATGCCGGAGATGGAGACGTGCGCGCCCCGGCTGCCGTCGAGGAAGTCGGCGTTGAGGTAGACCGGGACCCCGTCGCGGCCCATGCCCATCGGGATGCGCCGCTCCATCCGGTCGAAGTGCAGCGCCCGCGCCCGGGCGTCGCCCTCGGCCCGGTAGACCGCCGCGCCCGGCGTGGGCGGCACGTAGAACTCCGGGTCGACCCGGGTCGTGGTGACCTCGGCGGCCTCCTGCACCTGGGCGGGGAGGGTGCCGTCGGCGATGGCGAACACGTCCGAGTCGAACTGGGCGCCCTCGTGCCGGGCCCGGACCTGGGTGACCACCCCGGCGATGGTGACCGGCTCCCGGTCGGGCAGCTCACGCCGGGTGACGACCACGTCGTCGAGCTGGAGGTAGCTGTCGGGGGAGACGGCGGTCCAGAACTGCAGCGGGGTGGCGTCGGCGGTGCCGAGCACCCGGCCGACCGCCGTGCCGGGGCCGTCGAGCGGGTCGTCGGTCATCGGCGGGCTCCGGTCAGCTGGTCGTCTCGGGCAGGGCACACGTTGTGCATCCTGCCCGAGGAGTACGACAGGTTGCCATGCGACGCGGTGGACGCCACGCGATGCGCTCCGACGCCGTCGCGCAACGGAGTCGGGCGACCACACTTCGTGCCCCCTGGCGGTGCGATTCCCGAGCGGGCGGGCGGGGACTGGACGTGGGTTCGACATGGCGCCGATCGGCCCCGCTCCTGCTCCTCGCCGTGCTGCCGCCGGTGTTGGAGGAGGTGGTGGTGCTCGGTGTCGGGCTACGCGCCCGAGGGCTGGCTCCACAGGTCATCAGCGGGTGGCGTCGGCGGTGCCGCCGAGCTGGTCGCGGAGCGTGACGGCTGGGCCCGGTGGTGAACGCGGTGCGAAAAGTTCTGGGAAAAAACTTCGCCCAAGGCGTGACAGAGAAGGGTCGCCCGGGTTCAAAATAGCCACAGCACGTCATCGAGGGTTCTTTATTTTTCGATGGCTGTCGCCATGGCCGTGCCCTGCGGTTTTCCATGGCCGGCCCGGGAGACACCCCCGCCCGGGCCGTCGTCAGCCGGCACCCCCCGGCTGTCCCTGTGGAGGCAGAACCCTATGCGTCGAATCACCCTGCTGAGCGGCCTCGCCACGGCCGCACTCCTGGCCAGCGCCGCCACGGTGCCGACCGCCGCCGCCGCGGCGCCCGGCGTCTCCGGTGACGCGTTCACCCGGGCGGTCGCCCAGCTCAAGGCCCACTCCGGCGCCGGGCTCGCGGCGGACGGCCAGAGCTTCACCCTGCGCCAGATCGCCACCGACGCGGACGGCACCGAGCACGTCCGGCTCAACCGCTACTCCGACGGCCTGCCGGTGCTCGGCGGCGACGTCGTGGTGCACCTCGGCAAGGGCAACGCCTGGCGCGGCGCCAGCCAGAGCCTGGCCGCCGCCCCGCAGCGCGCCCCGAAGGCGAAGCTGAGCAAGGCCGCCGCCGGCCGGCTCGCGCTCGCTGCGTCCACCGCCACCGGGCGCACCGTCTCCGGCGCCCAACTGGTGCACGACGCCGACCAGGCCGGCACCGCCCTGGCGTACGAGGTGGTCGTCGGCGGCACCTACGCCGACGGCACCCCGAGCGAGCTGCACGTGCTGGTCGACGCCGCCACCGGTGCGGTCCGCGACTCGTGGGAGGGCGTGCAGCGCGACGGCACCGGCAACACCTTCCACTCCGGCTCGGTGACCGTGGGCAGCACCCTCTCCGGCAGCACCTACCAGCTCGCCGACGCCACCCGCGGCAACCACCGGACCTACGACCTCAACGGTGGCACCAGCGGCACCGGCACCCTGGTCACCAACGCCGCCAACGTCTTCGGCGACGGCACCCTGGCCAACCGGCAGACCGCCGCTGCGGACGCCGCCTACGGCGCTCAGCAGACCTGGGACTACTACAAGAACGTCCACGGCCGCAACGGCATCCGCAACGACGGCGTCGGCGCCTACAGCCGGGTGCACTACAGCACCAACTACGCCAACGCCTTCTGGAGCGACTCCTGCTTCTGCATGACGTACGGCGACGGTGGCTCCGGCTGGTACCCGCTGACCTCCCTGGACGTGGCCGGGCACGAGATGAGCCACGGCCTCACCAGCAACACCGCCGGGCTGCGCTACAGCGGTGAGTCCGGCGGCCTCAACGAGGCCACCAGCGACATCTTCGGCACGCTGGTCGAGTTCTACGCCGCCAACAGCAAGGACCCGGGCGACTATCTGATCGGCGAGAAGCTGCGCAGCAGCGGCGTCCCGCTGCGCTACATGGACAAGCCCTCCAAGGACGGCTCGTCCGCGGACTGCTGGTCCAGCAGGGTCGGTCGGCTGGACGTGCACTACTCCTCCGGCGTGGCGAACCACTTCTTCTACCTGCTCGCGGTCGGCAGCGGCTCCTCCTCGTACGGCAACAGCCCGACCTGCAACGGCAGCACCGTGACCGGCATCGGCAACGCCAAGGCCGGCGCCATCTGGTACCGCGCGCTGACCACCTACATGACCTCGCGGACCACCTACGCCGGGGCGCGCACCGCGACCCTGTCGGCCGCCAACGACCTGTACGGCGCGGGCAGCGTCGAGTACAACACGGTCGCCGCCGCCTGGTCGGCCGTGAGCGTCAACTGACAACCTGAGTCTCCGGCGGCGGATTCCTCCTCCGCCGCTCGGGGAGCACGGCTCGTGTCACGGGTGCGGGTTTGCCGACCGGCGTGCCCGCACCCGTCGTCGTGGCCGGGGCGGACCGCCCGCGTACCCCCGTCGTGGCCGGCGGGGACGGCCCGGCGCGGCCCCGGCGGGTTTCGGGTACGCGGCCCCGGCGGGTCGCTACGCGGCCGGGGCGGCCCCGGCGGGCGTCGGCTCGGCCGCGTCGCGGGCGTGGCGCAGCATCAGCACGCCGTCGTCTGCGGCCAGCACGTGCCGCAGTGGCAGCTCCCGGGGCGTGGCGGCGTCGCCGGCGGTGATCCGGCCGGGGCCGGGACCGGCGAGCAGCGGGGCGACGGTCAGGCAGAGCTCGTCGACCAGGTCCGCGACGGTGAGCGCGCCGAACAGGTGCGGGCCGCCCTCGCAGAGCACCTGGCCGAGTCCGCGGCGGCGCAGCTCGGTCAGGCCGGCGGCGAGGTCCACCCGGTCGGTGCCGCAGCGGATCAGCTCGGCGACGTCGGTGAGCCCCGGGGGCGGCGCGGCGCCGGCGTGGGTCAGCACGATCGGCCGCACCGGCGCGTCGGCGAACGCGGCCTGCGCCGGGTCGAGGTCCAGCGCCCCGGAGACGACCACCAGGGTCGGGTACTCGGCCAGCCCCCGCGCGCGCCGCCAGGCCCGGCGCGGCTCGCTCAGCCGCACCGCGCGGTAGCCCTCGTGCCGCAGGGTGCCGGCGGCCACCAGCAGGCCGTCGCAGAGCATCCGGAGCAGCCCGAAGATCCGCTTGTCCGGCGCACCGGAGAGCCCGGCGGAGTAGCCGTCCAGGGTCACCGCGCCGTCGAGGCTGGCCACGAAGTTGACCCGCAGGTGGGGGCGGTCGGCGCGACCGTAGAGCGCGGTCAGCTCGGCGTCGTCCAGGGGTGGGGTGACCGGCGTCGGCCAGATCCGGCGGATCGGGGTTTCGAGGCTCATTCGCTGGCCGGACCGGTGACCGGAGGGGTGGGTCCGGGGGTACGGTGCTGGCAGTCGCACCACTTCCGGCCGGGACAGTCGTCGTGCCGCCGCTCCCGGCAGGCTCGGCAGATCATGCCGGCAGCCTATGCGGTGGGAGGAGGGGGCAGCATGCCGCGGCAGATCTTCCAGCTGAAGTTGTCCCTCGCGGGGATCCGCCCGCCGGTCTGGCGGCGGGTGCTGGTGCCCGGCGGCACGCTGCTGCGTCGGCTCTGCTGATCTCCTTCCGTCCCCTAGGGAGCGGTGGACGGCACCGGCGGTAACGATCTGGGAACGCTCCCATCGGTCTATTGACACCCCTGACACCTCCCGGCAATCTCATGGGAGCGTTCCCAAGTGGGTGTGCGGGTCACCGTGCACACCCTGGCCGGCCCGGTTCCGCCGCGCCGGCGCGGAAGCGCGCAGAGCACCCCCACCACACCCAAACCCAGCCTCACCACTGAAAGAGGGGTCAGGATGAGCGTCACCACGCGGCGTACCCGCCTCGCGGCCGCCGCCCTGGCCGCGGTCACCGCAATCGGCGGTCTCGCGGCCTGCGGCAAGGACGGCGACGACGCCACGGCGTCCGGCGGGAAGCCCGCCAAGCTGGTCGTGGACACCTTCGGCGAATTCGGCTACGACGAGATCATCAAGCAGTACGAGAAGGACACCAGCATCAAGGTCGAGCTACGCAAGACCGCCCAGCTCAACGAGTACCGGCCGAAGATCGTCCGGGCGCTGGCCACCGGCAAGGGCGCGGCCGACGTGATCGCCCTGGAAGAGGGCATCCTCAACGAGTTCAAGGCCAACCCGGCGAACTGGGCCGACCTCGGTCCGCTGGTGAGCGACCACAGCAAGGACTACCTGCCCTGGAAGTACGAGCTGGGCAAGGCGCCGGACGGCCGGCTGATCGGCCTGCCCACCGACGTCGGCAGCCTCGCCGTCTGCTACCGGCGGGACCTCTTCCAGGCCGCCCAGCTGCCCGTCGAGCGGGACCAGGTCGCGGCGCTCTGGCCGGACTGGAACGCCTTCATCGAGACCGGCAAGAAGTACCGGGCCGCGACCGGCAAGGGCATGCTCGACTCGGTCACCACCGCGGCCAGCGCGGCGATGTTCCAGCAGGGCGGCGACCTGTTCTACGACTCCGACGACAACGTCGTCGCCGACAGCAGCGCGGCGGTGAAGACGTCCTGGGACACCGCGATCGCGATGGCCGACGCCAACATCACCGCCGAGACGGCCACCTGGTCGCCGGAGTGGTCGGCCGGCTTCAAGCAGGGCACCTTCGCCGCGACCTTCTGCCCGTCCTGGATGCTCGGCATCGTCGCGGACAACTCCGGCCCGGAGAACAAGGGCAAGTGGGACGTGGCGCCGGTCCCCGGCGGCGCGGGCAACTGGGGCGGCTCCTGGCTGTCGGTGCCGACCCAGGGCAAGTACCCCAAGGAGGCGGCGAAGCTCGCCGAGTACCTGACCAACGCGCAGAGCCAGGTGGCGGCGTTCAAGCTCAAGGGCCCGCTGCCGACCAACCTGGAGGCGCTGAAGAACCCGGAGTTCCTCGCCTACACCAACGAGTACTTCAACAACGCCCCGACCGGCAAGATCTTCGGTGACAGCGTCGCCAAGATCCAGCCGTTGCACCTCGGTCCGAAGCACCAGGCCGTGAAGGAGAACGCCTTCGAGCCGGCGCTGCGGTCGTACGAGAACGGGCAGTCGACCAAGGACAAGGCCTGGGAGCAGTTCGCCAAGGACGCCAAGACCCAGGGCGCCTTCTGATCACTGACCCACCACGGCGGTGGCGTCCGGGCCTCCCGGGCGCCACCGGCCGCGTCCCGTTCCGCGTACCGCCCGCCTCACCGGCCCCGCCGGCGCCGGGAAAGGACACCGCATGAGCCTGTCGGCCACGACCGCGCCGCCGTCACCCCCGGCGTCGCCACCCCCACTTACCCGGCGCCGCAGCCGGGCGCTGTCGCTCAACCGCCTCGACCTCAAGCTCTCCCCGTACCTCTACATCGCCCCGTTCTTCGTGATCTTCGGCATCTTCGGGTTCTACCCGATGCTGCGCACCGCGTGGATGTCGCTGCACGACTGGAACCTGATCGGCGCGCACAGCTTCATCGGGCTGGACAACTACACCCGGCTCTTCACCGACGAGTACTTCTGGAACGCCACGGTCAACACCTTCGGGATCTTCCTGCTCTCGACGATCCCGCAGCTGCTGCTCGCGCTCTTCCTGGCGACGCTGCTCAACCGCACGTTCCTGCGGGCCCGGACCTTCTTCCGGATGGCCATCTTCATGCCGAACGTGGTCTCGGTCGCCGCCGTGGCGATCGTCTTCGGCATGCTCTTCCAGCGCGACTTCGGCCTGATCAACTGGCTGCTCGGCCTGGTCGGGATCGACGCGGTCGACTGGGACGCCCAGAAGTGGAGCTCGTGGACCGCCATCGCCTCCATGGTCAACTGGCGGTGGACCGGCTACAACACCCTCATCCTGCTGGCCGGCATGCAGGCCATCCCGAAGGACCTCTACGAGGCGGCGGCGATCGACGGCGCCAACCAGTGGAAGCAGTTCTGGCGGATCACCCTGCCGATGCTCACCCCGACCTTCGTCTTCGTGGTCACCCTTTCCACCATCGGCGGGCTCCAGCTCTTCACCGAGCCGCTCGTCTTTGCCAACGGCAACATCATCGGCGGCGACCAGCGCGAGTTCCAGACCCTGGCCATGTACATGTACGAGCTGGGTATCGAGAACCTCAACACCGCCGGGTACGGCGCCGCCGTGGCCTGGGCGATGTTCGTGATGATCGCCCTGGTGTCGCTGGTCAACTTCCTGCTCGTCCGCCGTACGGTCAAGTGAGGAGCGACCGGATGAACTCCGCCTCCCAGCGCCTCTGGCGCACCAGCCCGCTGATGTACGTCGCCCTCGTGCTCGCGGTGCTCTTCTCGATCTACCCCTTCTACTACATGATCGTCATCGCCACCCGCAGCCTGGACTCGATCAACGACGTGCCGCCGCCGGTCACCCCGGGCGGCGCGTTCGGCGACAACGTCGGCCGGGCGCTCGACAACGACGCGGCGAACTTCCTCACCGGACTGCTCAACTCGGTGATCGTGGCCGGCATGGTGACCGTCTCGGTGGTGATCACCGGGTCGCTGGCCGGCTTCGCCTTTGCCAAGCTGCGCTTCCGGGGCCGCAACGTCCTGCTGCTGTCGATCATCGTGACCATGATGATCCCCACCCAGCTGGGCCTCATCCCGCTCTGGGGCATGATCCAGGACCTCGGCTGGTACGACACCCTCTACGCGGTGACCGTGCCCTTCCTGGTCAGCGCCTTCGGCGTGTTCATGATGCGCCAGTACGCCACCCAGGCCATCTCCGACGAGCTGATCGAGGCCAGCCGGGTCGACGGGGCCAGCACCTTCCGGATCTTCTGGAACATCGTGCTGCCCGCCCTGCGCCCGGCGGCGGCCGTGCTCGGCCTGCTCACCTTCATGGAGACCTGGAACTCCTACCTGTGGCCGTACGCCGTGCTCACCCCGGAGAATCCGACCCTGCAGGTGTCGCTGGCATTCCTCTCGTACGCCTACTACACCGACTACTCGCAGGTGTTCGCCGCGACCGCCATCGGTACCGTCCCGTTGGTGCTCGTGTTCGCCCTGTTCGGCCGCCAGATCATTGGCGGGATCATGGAAGGTGCCGTCAAGTCGTGAGCAACCCAGACCATCCGCCCGCCGTCGGCGTACTCGACCAGGGGCCGGAACTGACCTTCCCGCCCGGCTTCCTGTGGGGCGCGGCGACCGCCGCGTACCAGATCGAGGGGGCGGCCACCGAGGGTGGCCGGACCCCGTCGGTCTGGGACACGTTCAGCCACACCGAAGGTCGGGTGGTCGCCGGGCACACCGGCGACGTGGCCTGCGACCACTACCACCGGATGCCGTCGGACGTCCGGCTGATGGCCGAGCTGGGCCTGAAGTCCTACCGGTTCTCGGTGTCCTGGCCGCGGGTGCAGCCGGGCGGTTCGGGCCCGGCCAACCCTGAGGGCCTGGACTTCTACCGGCGGCTCGTCGATGAGCTGCTCGGGCACGGGATCGAGCCGTGGCTGACCCTCTACCACTGGGACCTGCCCCAGCCGCTGGAGGACGCCGGCGGCTGGCCGGCCCGGGACACCGCCGCCCGGTTCGCCGACTACGCCCAGCTCGTCGCGGACGCCCTCGGCGACCGGGTGCGGTATTGGACGACGCTGAACGAGCCCTGGTGCTCGGCGTTCCTCGGCTACGGCTCGGGCGTGCACGCGCCCGGGCGCTCCGACGGGGCGGAGGCCGTGCGCGCCGGGCACCACCTGATGCTCGGCCACGGGCTGGCGGTGCAGGCGTTGCGGGCGTCCCGGCCGCAGGCCCAGCTGGGCGTCACTGTCAACCTTTACCCGGTCACCCCGGCCACCGACGCGCCCGCCGACGTCGACGCGGCCCGGCGCATCGACGCGCTGGCCAACCGGTTCTTCCTCGACCCGTTGCTGCGCGGGTCGTACCCGACCGACCTCGCCGCCGACCTGCGGCAGGTCACCGACTTCGGGCACGTGCGCGACGGCGACCTGGCGGTCGTCTCCACCCCGCTGGACCTGGTCGGCGTCAACTACTACAGCCGGCATGTGGTCGCCGCCCCGGTCGAGGGCGCCGAGCCGGAGCCGTACTGGCGGGCGCCGTCGTGCTGGCCGGGCAGCGAGGACGTCCGGTTCGTCTCCCGGGGCGTGCCGGTCACCGACATGGACTGGGAGATCGACGCCCCCGGCCTGGTGGAGACGTTGCGGCGGGTCCACGAGGAGTACAGCGACCTGCCGCTCTACGTCACCGAGAACGGCTCCGCCTTCGTCGACGCGGTGGTCGGCGGGCAGGTCGACGACGTCGACCGGCTGGCGTACTTCGACGCCCACCTGCGGGCGGCGCACGAGGCGATCAGCGCCGGGGTGCCCCTGCTGGGCTACTTCGCCTGGTCGCTGATGGATAATTTCGAATGGGCCTGGGGCTACACCAAGCGGTTCGGGATGGTCCGGGTCGACTACGACACCCAGGCCCGTATTCCCAAGTCCAGCGCCAGGTGGTACGCCGAGGTGATCCGACGCAACGGTCTGGCCGCACAATAGGCGAAGGCCAGCCGGTTATTCCGGGCGGCTCCGCGCCCGCCCGCTCCCCTTCGGCGGCGCGGGCCCGCCCGACGTCGGAGGAGCAGACGATGACAACGCAGCGCACCCGGTCGCTCGGGCGCCCGACCCTCGACGCGGTCGCCGCCCGCGCGGGCGTCGGGCGCGGCACGGTCTCCCGGGTCGTCAACGGCTCACCCCAGGTCAGCCCGGAGGCCCGGGCCGCGGTCCAGCAGGCCATCGCCGAGCTGGGGTACGTCCCGAACCGCGCCGCCCGGGCGCTGGTCACCCAGCGGACCGACTCGGTGGCCCTGGTGGTCTCCGAGTCCGGGGACCGGGTCTTCACGGAGCCGTTCTTCGCCGGCATCGTCCGGGGCGTCAGCTCCGGCCTGCTGGAGACGTCGCTGCAGCTCTGGCTCGCCATGGTGCAGTCCCCGATCGAGCGGGAACGCGTCGAGCACCACCTGACCAACCAGCATGTGGACGGGGTGCTGCTGCTGTCGCTGCACGACTCCGACCCGCTGCCCACGCTGCTGGAGGAGCGGGACCTGCCCACCGTGCTCGGCGGCCGGCCGGCGCGGATGCTCCAGCCCGGCGTGCGGCCGTCCTGGTTCGTCGACGTGGACAACGTCGGCGGCGCGCGGCAGGCGGTGGAGCACCTGGCCCACCGGGGCCGACGGCGGATCGCCACCATCGCCGGCCCGCAGGACATGGGCGCCGGCCTGGCCCGCCTGGCCGGCTACCGGGACGCCGTCCGGGCCGTCGGCGCCGAGGTCGACCCCCGCATGATCGCGTATGGCGACTTCAGCGAGGGCAGCGGCGCGGCCGGGATGCGCCGGCTGCTGGAGGTCTGCCCGGACCTGGACGCGGTGTTCGTTGCCTCCGACCTGATGGCGTTCGGCGCGCTGCGTACCCTGCGGGAGGCGGGACGCCGGGTGCCCGAGGACGTCGCGGTCATCGGCTTCGACGACGCCCCGATCGCCCGTCAGGCCGACCCGCCGCTGACCACCGTCTTCCAACCGGTGGAGGAGATGGGCCGCCAGATGGCCCGGCTGCTGGTCGCCCGCATCCGCGGCGACGACCTCCCCGCCCCCCACCTCCTCCTCGACACCCACCTCATCCACCGCGCCTCCGCCTGACCCCCCGCACCCCCTTTGCTGCGTCGAACCCGAAGTCGATCACTCCCCCCTGACCGCGCGCAGGCCGTGCGCGACCAGGGGTGTCACCATGTCGCCGATCCGGTCGAAGCCGGGGCCGAGTGTCTGGCCGAGGGTGTGCCGGTAGTGGATGCCCTCGCAGATCACCGCGAGCTTGAAGCAGCCGAGCGCGACGTGCCAGTGCAGCGGCCCGACGTCGACGTCGCTGCGGCCGGCGTACCGCTCGATCAGCTCGGCGCCGGTGGGGAACCCCGCGCGCGGGCCGAGGCCGTCGGCGACCGGGTTGCCGGTGGCGAGGTCGCTGTCGCCGAGCACGTCCCAGTAGGTCAGCAGCAGGCCGAGGTCGGCCAGCGGGTCGCCGAGGGTGGCCATCTCCCAGTCGAGCACGGCGCGGACCGACACCGGGTCGACGGTGGCGAGGAGGTTGTCCAGCCGGTAGTCGCCGTGCACGATCTGCCCGGTGTTGGCGCCCTCCGGAACGGCCTCGGCGAGCAGGTCGCGCAGCTCGTCGATGCCGGGCAGCGGACGGCTGCGGGAACGGTCGAGCTGGCCGGCCCAACGGCGTACCTGCCGGCCGAGGTAGCCCTCGGGGCGGCCGAAGTCGGCCAGCCCGACCCCGGCCGGGTCGACGGCGTGCAGGGCGGCGAGGGTGTCCATCATCGCCAGGGCCAGCTCGCGCCGCTGCTCCGGGCGGAGCGGGTCGGTCTGGGCGCGGGTGCGGAACACCTCGCCGCGGACCCGCTCCATCAGGTAGAAGGGTGCGCCGATCACGTCGGTGTCGTCGCAGAGCAGCAGCGCCGCGGGGACCGGCACGTCGGTGGGCGCGAGGGCGGAGATCACCCGGAACTCGCGGGCCATGTCGTGCGCGGTGGCCAGCACGTGCCCGAGCGGGGGCCGGCGCAGCACCAGCTCCCGCTCGCCCGAGCGCAGCAGGTAGGTCAGGTTGGACTTGCCCCCGGCGATCAGGGTGGCCGCCAGTGGCGCGTTGGCCAGCTCGGGCCGATGGGCGGCCAGGTAGCCGGCGAGCCGGTCGAGGTCCAGACCCCGGGGCGATCCGTCGGCGGCGGAGGTGGCGGGCGCACCGGGGCCGGCGGCGGCGGAAGCGGCGGGGGAGCCGGGAGAACTCCCTGGCCGGAGCGCGTCGACGGCCGGATCGGTCATCCGAATAGTTGATGGCAGCTCAGCTTTGTTGTCAAGGTCGGATTTGCGTGCGGGACATGCCCCCGCAACAGGGACGAAATGGTCAACCGGCAGGCTGGTGTCCAGCCTGCCGGCCGCCACGGTCGGTTCGCCGAGCGGAGGGACAGACATGCTGCTGAGAGTTCGGGTGACCCTGCCGGACCGCCCCGGCACGCTCGGCCAGGTGGCCCGCACGCTTGGCGTCTCCGGCGCCGACATCGTCCAGGTGGTCGTCCTGGAACGGCTCGGTGGGCGGGCCGTGGACGACTTCACCGTGGTCTGGCCGGGCGCCGCCCGGGTGGAGCGGATGATGGCGGGCCTGGCTGCCATCCCCGGGGTACGCGTGGACGGCGTCTGGCGGGCGATCGGCGCCCCGATCACCACCGGTCAGGACGCTGAGCTGCTGGCCCAGATCGCCGCGAACCCCGCCGACGGGGTGGCCACCCTGGTCGACGCGGTGCCCGGGCTCCTCGCCGCCGACTGGGCGGTGGCCGCGGTGGTGCCGGTGGACTGGGCCTCGCGTACCGGCGGGGGGACGGCGACCGTGGGGCACGCCAGCTGGCGGGCGCCCGAGCCGCCGGTGCTGCCCGAGGTGACCCCGCTGCGGGCACGGGCCCTGGCCGGCGCGGACGGCAGCCACTACGCGATCGCGCCGTTCGGCCGGGCCGGCCTGGTGCTGGTGGTCGCGCGCGAGCACACCGAGCCGCTCACCGCGGCCGCGTTCCACGCCACCGAGGTGGATCGGCTGGCCCAGCTGGTCCGGGCCAGCGCGGTGATCCTCGGCGACCGGCTCGACCTGGTCGGCGTGCCGCCCGTGACCGGCGTCACGTGAGCACGGGCAACGGTTCCCGATGCGTCACCGCCGGGCAACGGCGTGGCAACAGCCGCCCGGCACTGTCGTAACGGGGAAGGGAGCGGACATGGCGCTGTGGCGGATTCGAGCCACCGTGGACGACCGACCGGGCTACCTGTCGGTGCTCACGGCGAGTCTCGCGTTGCGGGGGGTCAACATCCTCACCGTGCAGGTGCACACCACCGAGGCGGGAGCGGTCGACGACTTCCTCGTCGACGCGCCGGACGCGTTGGGCGAGGCGGACCTGGTCGCCGCCGTGGAGCGGGGCCGGGGGCGGGACTGCTGGGTGGCGCGCAGCGGGGCGCGCGGCCTGGTCGACCAGCCGACCCGGGTGCTGGGGCTGGCCACCCGGCTGGTGCGGGACCCGGACGCGACCGGGGAGGTGTTACGCGCCATGCTCGGCGCGGACGAGGTGAGCTGGCGACCGGCGCCGGCCGGCCCGCACGGCGGCGTCGGCGCGGCGAGGATGCTGCTGGCCGATCCGGCCGGCGGGTCGTACGAGCTGCGCCGGCGGGCGCCCAGCTTCACCCCGGCCGAGTACGCCCGGGCGCAGGCGCTGGTCGAGCTGGCGGCCACCGTGGCCCGCCGGGAGGCCGACCGGGTGACCCTGGTGCTGTCCGACGGCGCGGAGCTGGTGGTCCGTCCGGCCACCGCCGACGACCTGGCCGGCGTGGTCGACCTGCACGAGGCGTGCTCGGCGCGCAGCCGGCAGCGGCGGTACTTCGGGGGCGGGGCGTTGCCGGCGCCGGCCCGGATGCTTCGCCTGCTGGAGCCGAGCCGGGGGACCACGCTGGTGGCGACGACCGGCGGGGCGGCGGAGCCGGTCGTCGCGATGGCCAACCTGCTCGGTGAGGGCGACGAGGCCGAGGCGGCCCTGCTGGTGCGGGACGACTGGCAGCGGCGCGGCCTCGGGTCGGCGCTGCTCCGCCGGCTGCTCGGGCACGCCGACCGGTCCGGGTACGCGGCCGTGCTGCTGCATGTGCAGGCGGAGAACAGCCCGATGCTGCGCACCGTACGCCGGCTCGGGCGGCCGGCGCCGGTCGAGCGGGACGGCTCGCTGCTCACCGTCACGGTGCCGCTGGCCGCCTGCGGGGAGGGCACGGGGCGGCTCGCCCTGCCGAGGCAGGCGGACGCGACCGCCCGCGGGGACCGGGCGGGCTGAGACGACGGCCGTGCCGGGCCCGGAGACGGGACGGCGCGGGCGGCCGCCCGGCCTACTGCTGATCACCGACAAGGGCTTCGCCTCCAAAACGGTTCGAGACCGACCTGGCCGAACGCGGGGCCACGCTGCTGCGCCCGGCGCGCAAGAAGGAACAGCCCCGGGCAGGGCAGGCACTGCTCAAGGCGATCCGGCAGCTGATCGAGTCGGTCAACGACACGCTCAAGGGCCAGCTCGATCTGGAGATGCACGGCGGGCGTACCTTCGCCGGCATCGCTGTCCGGGTTGGGCAACGTCTGCTGGCCATGGCGGCCGCAATCTGGCACAACCACAAGACCGGACAACCGGTGACCCGCAGCCTGATCGCCTACGACCAGTGAACGGGCAGATAGCTCCCCGCATCACTCGTCTAGGGCCGGGCCGTCCCGGTCCGTCTGCGGTCGCCTCTCGACCCCCGCACGGGCACGGCGAGCAGGAACCGCGCGTAGAGGTCGACCACCGGCACCATCGGGAGGTCGTTCACGGCGGTCACGAACAGGCCCGCGAGGTAGGTCGTCGCCGCCCAGGGGTCGCCGGCCGCGAGGCTGGCACGCGCGTCCGGACAGGGGTAGGGCTGTTTACACGCCTCACAGTTCCATGCCGGGCGTAGCGGCCGGTGGGCGCTCACCAGCGCCGCCCCGCGTTGGCCCGGTACGCCTGGGCGGGCGTCAACCACCCCGCGCGGCCGGGCTGCGGGTACGCGACCGTCGGCGCATCGACCCACGCCGGGCGCGGCGGCGCTGGCTCGGCTGGCTCCGGCGTCCGGTGCCGGTCCGGGCAGGCCCGCCAGCGCAGGCCGCAGACACAGCGCCGGGACCAGCGGCGGCGACGGTGGACGAGATCGGACGGTATCGGCTCCGTTGCTCGGCGTAGACGCATAGGTCGATGCTCGCGACTGACGCGTCACTTGTCAAGGTGCAGGGTGCGGCTTGACAGGGTGCAGTTTGACCGGGCATGGCGTGGCTAACCTGCGCCCATGCCGAGGCACCTGTACGGACGGGGCGAGATCGCCCGCCGACTCGGCGTGAGCAGGCAGCGCGCGGCGGAGATCATGGCGCGGCCGGACTTCCCCGAGCCGTACGACGTCCTCGGCATGGGCGCGGTCTGGCGCATCGCCGACGTCGAGGCGTGGATACGGGAGCATCGGCCCCACCTCGCCGAGGACGCGGGCTAGGAAGCCTCCTCGGCCGCGATCTCGGCGAGCCGCCGACGTAGGGGCGAGCTAGAGATTCGGCGGTAGGGACGTCCAGTCTTGGAAGTTGCCGTAGAGCCGGCCGTCGCCGCCCTGGGTGACCGCCTGCACGAGCAGGTCCCCGCCGACGAAGGCGCCCTTCCAGGAGGCGCCCCGGCCGCCGAACGGCTCCTCCCGGTCGCCCCGGGAACGCGGCTTGTTGATGCCCACCTTGAACGCCTGCAGGTCCACCGCGAGCTTGCCGGCCAGCTCCTCGTCGTCGCAGGCCAGCGAGGCCACCAGCGCGCCGTTGGAGGCGTTCATCGCGGCCAGCAGCTCGTCGGTGGTGTCCACCACGACGATGGTGTCGACCGGGCCGAACGGCTCGGCGTGCATCAGCCGGGACCGGCCGGGCGGGGCGAGCAGCACGGCCGGCGCCACGTACGCCGAGGTGTCCTGACCGTCGAGGAAGGGCGCCCGGTCGAGCTTGCCGCGGTGCAGCGGCACGGCGCCGCCGCGTACCGCCTCGTCGACCTTGCGGCGCAGCTCGTCGGCCTTGGCGGCGCTGATCAGCGGGCCGAAGTCCAGCTCGGGCAGCGGGTCGCCGGCCCGCCAGGTCTCGTCCACCGCGAGTGGATGGCCGAACCGGATCGAGTGGACCACCGGCAGGTACATGTCGAGGAACTCGTCGACCAGGTCGCGCTGGACCACGAAGCGCGGGTACGCGGTGCAGCGCTGCTTGCCGTACTCGAAGCCCTTCTTCAGGTGCGCGGCGAGCAGGTCCCACCGGGAGAAGTTCCAGACGCCCCAGGCGTTGAGGCCCTCCTGCTCGATGAAGTGCCGCTTGTCGGTGTCGAGCAGCGCGGCGGCCACCTTGCCGCCGTTGGACCGTCCGCCGACGAAGGCCACCGCGCCGATCTCGGGCGCCCGGACGAGCACCTCGGAGAGCTCCTCGCCGCTGCCGGAGAGCAGGGTGGCGGGAAGCCCGGCGCGGCGCATCAGGGCGTGCGCCACGGTCAGGCAGACCGCGCCGCCCTGCGACGGGGTCTTGGCGATGACCGCGTTGCCGGCGAGCAGCTGTACCAGCTCCGCGTGGACCAGCACGCTCATCGGGTAGTTCCAGGAGGCGATGTTGCTGACCGGGCCGGGTAGCGGCTCCCGGCCGCCGGCCAGCATCCGGTCGATCTCGTCGACGTACCAGCGGACGCCGTCCAGCGCGCGGTCGACGTCGGCGCAGGCGAGCCGCCAGGGCTTGCCGATCTCCCAGACCAGCAGCAGGGCCAGCAGGTCGCGGTGCGCGGTGAGGGCGTCCAGCGCCTCGCCGACCCGCGCCTTGCGCTCGGCGAGCGGGGTCGCCGCCCAGTCGCGGTGCGCGGTGGCGGCGTGGGCGACCGCGGCGCGCGCGGTGTCGGCGTCCAGCCGTGGCAGGTTGACCAGCACGGTGTTGTCGACCGGGGTGCGGACGGCGCTGGGCGCCCCGACCGCCCGCCACTGCCCGGAGACCAGGTTGTGCAGGGTGGTGACGCCGTCGGCCTCGGGCCCGAAGGCCTCCGGCGCGGCGGCCATCGCGCGGGCGAGGGTGTCGGACCAGGCGGTGCCGTCGGCGAGTCGTAGAGCCATCGCGTTCTCCTCAGGGTCGACCGGGGGAGCGGCGGCGTCGATGGCACCGCTGGTGTCGCGTACTGTCCCGCGCGGCCGAGGGCGGCGGCAACAGTACGTTCGTATGCCAGGACACGAGGCCCGCCCCGGGTACGGCCGGCGGGCACCTCACCGTTCGCCGGCCAGGACCACGACCAGGGGGTACGTCTTTCAGTCATCGAGGCTGATCGATAATGTGACGAATCTCCGGGCGACGTCGACCGGGCACCCGGACGGTTCGACCCGGCCGGGATCCTCGTGAGTTGCCCAATCGGCGGCACGCGCGGGTGCCCGTGGGCGAACGGGTACCCGCCGTGCGCGGGGGAGGACGGCACAGAGACGGAACCGGCCGCCGGACGGGAGTCCGACGGCCGGTGCTGTCCGCTGTGGAGGGGTCAGCTGGTGAAGGTGATCCGGTCGCGCCGGCGCCGCAGCACCGTCAGCGCCACGCCGCCGCCGATCAGGGCCAGGCCGGCCAGCGCGGTGCTGGTCGCCGCCACGCCGGTGATCGGGAGGGTGCCGTCGTCCTCGCCGCCACCGTTACCGCCGCCGGGCGCGCCCGGGCTGGTCGATTCGCCTGGGCTGGTCGATTCGCCCGGGCTGGTCGGGGTGCCGGGTTCGGTCGGCGTCGGCGACTCGGTCGAGGAGGTGCACGGCTGGAGCCAGAAGACCTTGTGCTTGGCGTCGGAAGACTTGCCGTCGGTCAGGTCCACGTCCAGCTTGATGTGGTAGCCCTGCTTCGCGTTGATCTCCAGGCCGGCCAGGTCGAGGTCCTTGGCGGAGATCCTGATGACCTCGTCGTGGTCGTTCTCCGCGCCGCTGGCCGGGTCGTCGCTGATCAGGTGGTTCTTGACCGACCAGACGACCTTGTCCTTCGGCTGGCTGGACGGCGGCTGCGACCACAGGGTGATGTCGGCCCGCTGTCCCTGATCGAAGTTGAAGAACTCCAGCTCGAACTCGCAGGTGACGTGCGGCTGGTTGTCGACCCTGTCACTGAACGGAGCGCCGTCGATCTTGACCGTGCCGTTGTCGCCATTCGGGTTGTGGCCACCGGGGGCAGCCTGAAGAGCGGCGCTCGCCCAGGCCGGGGCGGCAAAGGCGAGGCAGGCCGTGGTGGCGGCCGCGGTGAGGGCCGCGCGCGCCACGTACCGACGCTGGGGCATGAGGATTCCTCCGAGATCGGTAGAGGGGACGGCACATGATCCCATACCCGGCATCGCGGTGCCACATCGGGCGATCGGCCTGAGCGGGGGCGCCGCGACGGAGGCGATCCGGGAATCCGGTCAGATGGCGGGCCCGTTTGCGGCGTGTCGATGTAACGCGGACGAGGCTGTGGACGCTTCGGGCTGTCGCCACGACGTACACCTTCCGGGTGGTCGCGGTGGACGCGGCCGGCAACGTCTCCGCGGCCTCCGCGCCGGTCACCGTGACCACCGCGGACCCGCCCGCCGCCGGCTCCTGCAAGGCGGGCCACCCACACCGGCTCGAACCCCAAGCCCACGCCTTCACCCTCAACGGCGCCCCCGGCACGGTCGCCGGACACTGACTCGCCGAGATCTTGGACAGTTGCCGTGCACACCGGACGGCAACTGTCCAAGATCCATCTCTGCGCATGCCAGCCGGCGGCGGTCAGGGCGCGGTGCAGGGTGGCGGCGACCTCGTCGGGGCGGGCGCGGACCAGCCACGCCGGGAAGCGCAGGATCCGGTCGCCGGACGCCCAGACGTCGTTCTGCCGCGCCATGTCCGCCGCCCAGTGGCGGACGTCCATGTGGTGCGACCCGTCGATATTCGACGTGCAGCCCCCATTCCCGCCAGTACGCGTCCAGCCAGCGGACCCGTCCGGCGGCCTCGGCGCGACGATGTTGCAGCTCCGGCCGGGGAAGGCCGTGCCGGCGGCACAGCCGGACGAAGTCGATCTCCGACAGCGCCTCCGCCCCACCGGCGATGTCGGCGAGGGTCTGCCGGATCAGTTGTCGACGCGGTGCGCGGGGCAGCGCGTCGACCACCGCCCGGATCTCCTCCGGGGTGACCCGGCGCTGTTGGCAGCCGGCGGCCAGCGTCGACTGCGCCTCGTCGACGTCGCGCGCCCAGCCGGCGGCGTCCACCAGTGCGCGGGCCGTGGTGGTGCGGGTGGGGCGGGCCAGTTGCAGATGCGCGCCGGGCAGCACCGACGTGCGGTGCAGGATGACGGGTGCCATGTCGATCGGCATCCGGCGCAGCACCGTCCGGGCGGCCCGGCGCGCCGCAGGCACCAGCACGTGCAGCGGATCCTGGCGCAGCCCCCGTACGCCGGCCTCGGTGGCGGCGGTCGCGCCGGCCAGCACCGCGTCCGGGCCGGCGGCGAGCACGGCCACCCACAACTGCTGGTCCCGCGTCAGCCGGCCGTTTCCGGTGAGCAGGACGCCCCGGCAGATGGACCGCCAGCGTCCCGACCGGACCATCCCGCGTACCACGCCCTCGGTGAGCAGCCGGGTCGCCTGGGTGGTCCGCAGCACGCCGGACTGCTCGAACGCCAGCCAGTCGAGGGCGTCGGCCCGGTCGGAGGGAATGGACGGCGACACCGGTCGAGTCTGACCGCCCTGCGGCACCCTCACCGCCAGAACCCCGACAGTCCCTGCCCACGATCCGCACGGATTGAGAAACTGGCCGGCGTACCCACCCGGGGGGGCGGGCGCCGGGCGCCGGGCGTGTTCCCGGGTGGAGGTGGGTGTGGACCCTGAGGAGTCGTTCCGGGCGTACGTGTCCGGGCGGATCTCGGCGCTGTCCCGGGCGGCGTGGCTGCTGACCGGCGACCGGCACCAGGCCGAGGACCTGGTGCAGCTCACGTTGGTCCGGGTGGCCCGCCACTGGGAGCGGGTGAGCGCGAGCGGCGACCCCGACCCGTACGTGCGGCGGACGATGTACAGCCAGCACGTCTCGTTGTGGCGACGATGCTGGCGCAACGTGGTGGTGCCTCCGGCCCTGGTGCTGGCCGTGGCGGTGGCACCGTCGCTGGCGGCGCACCCTGCCCGCCGGCCCGGGTGGCTCCGGGTTCCCGGCCGATCCGCCCTGGCCGCCCCCACCATGGCTGTCGAAGCCGGCCGACGGGGCGGGACCGCCGTCCGGACCGGCCGGCGGGGCGGGACCGGCGTCCGGACCGGCCACCGCCCGACTGACCGGAATCCGGCGTGCGGTCGGGGCCGCGAGGCGGTGGCCCCGACCGTCAGCCGACCAGGTCGTCGGCGAGCAGATCCATCAGCAGGGCGTCGTGCCAGGTGCCGTCCTCGGCGCGCTCGTAGCGGCGCATGATGCCGACCGGGCGGAAGCCCACCTTGGCGTACGCGCGGATCGCGGCGGTGTTCGCCGCCGCCGGGTCGATGGTGAGCCGGTGGTGGCCGTGCGCGTCGACCAGGTGCCGGGCCAGCGTGCGGATGGCGTCCCCGCCCAGCCCGGTGCCGCGTACCGCCGGGTCGAGGAAGATGTCCAGGCCGGCGTGGCGGTAGTCGGGGTCGGGTTCGGCGTACCACTGGATCGCGCCGACCACCCGGCCGTCGTGCTCGACCGCGTACACCGTCACGTCGTCGTCGGCCAGGTCGGCGCGGACGGCGGCGACGAGGTCGTCACCGCCGCGCCACCAGCGGCGGACCTCCGGGGTGGCCCGGATCGCCGCGAGGGCGGGCACGTCCGCGTCCGTCACCGGCCGCAGCGTCACCGACCGCCCCCGCAGCATGTCAGCCCCGGATCTCGCCGTGTTCGACGCAGGTGGCCGACCAGCCGACCGGCAGCACCTGCACCTTCATGCGGCGGCGGCACCGCGCGCAGTAGCGCGGTGGCTCCAGTGCCCGGGCCGCGGCGCACGCCGGGTGCGGGCCCGCCCCGGCCGGCTCCCCGCAGCGGTCGCACCAGGTCACCGCTGGCTCCACAACGTCGCTCACCGTCGGCCTCACAGGGTGGCGGAGAGCGCCTTGACGGGCATCTTCAGGTCGTCGAGCATCTTCAGATCGTCGGTGGCCGGCCGGCCCAGGGTGGTCAGGTAGTTGCCGACGATCACCGCGTTGATGCCGCCGAGCAGGCCGTCCCGGGTGCCCAGGTCGCCGAGGGTGATCTCGCGGCCGCCCGCGTACCGCAGGATGGTGCGCGGCATGGCCAGCCGGAACGCGGCGATGGCGCGCAGCGCGTCCTTGCCCTCCACCACCGGCTGGTCGCCCAGCGGGGTGCCCGGGCGGGGGTTGAGGAAGTTCAGCGGCACCTCGTGCGGGTCCAGCTCGGCGAGCTGCGCGGCGAACTCGGCCCGCTGCTCCACCGTCTCGCCCAGGCCCAGGATGCCGCCGGAGCAGACCTCCATGCCGGATTCGCGGACCATCCGCAGCGTCTCCCAGCGCTCCTCCCAGGAGTGCGTGGTGACCACGTTCGGGAAGTGGGAGCGGCAGGTCTCCAGGTTGTGGTTGTAGCGGTGTACGCCCATGTCGACCAGCTCGTCGACCTGCTCCTGGCTGAGCATGCCCAGCGACGCGGCGACCTGGATGTCGACCTCCGCCTTGATGGCGGCGACACCCTCGCGCATCTGCTTCATCAGCCGGGCGTCCGGGCCGCGCACGGCGGCCACGATGCAGAACTCCGTCGCCCCGGTCGCCGCGGTCTGCTTCGCCGCCTCGACCAGCGAGGGGATGTCCAGCCAGACCGACCGGACCGGGGAGGTGAACAAGCCGGACTGGGAGCAGAAGTGGCAGTCTTCCGGGCAGCCGCCGGTCTTCAGCGACACGATGCCCTCGACCTCGACCTCCGGGCCGCACCAACGCATCCGCACCTCGTGGGCGAGCTGGAGGACGGCGGGCAGGTGCTCGTCGGGCAGATTCAGCACGGCGAGGACACCGGCCTCGTCGAGGCCGACGCCGTTGCCCAGCACCTGGGTACGGGCCTGGTCGAGGATGTCTGGCATGGCTCGTACCCTACAAGGCCGCCCGGCGCCGAGAGACGGCCGCTTCGCCGGGCTCCGGATGTCCGGTGTCGGTCAGCTCGCCGGCCAACAGCGCCCGCGCGGGTGCCGGGAGGCCCGGGTCGGCGGCGGCCAGCAGCAGGGCGAGAGCGCGCCAGCGGCGCCAAGATCGCTTCGTCGGGCTCATCCGTCAACCCTGGGAGCTGAACCGAGGTTGAGGTCAAGGCGAACCGAGTGGATCCACCGGGCCCCGGCGGGCGGGTGGTAACTTCGCCCGGCGGATGCGGTCGACGGCGTGGGGAGTGACGGGTGGCGGACTGGCTGGCGGCGCTCGACCGCCGCGCCGAGCTGCGGGCCAGGGCCGGGCTCACCCGTACGCTGCACCCCCGTCCCGCCGGTGACGCCGTGGTCGACCTGGCCGGCAACGACTACCTCGGCCTGGCCACCCACCCCGAGGTCACCGCCGCCGCCGCGCGGGCCCTGGCCGCGTACGGGCTGGGGGCCACCGGGTCGCGGCTGGTGCGCGGCTCCACCGACGCCCACCACGCGCTGGAGGACACCCTCGCCGGCTGGCTCGGCATCGACCGGGCGCTGGTCTTCTCCTCCGGCTACCTGGCCAACCTGGCGGCCGTCCGGGGTCTCGTCCAGCCCCGTACGCTGCTCGTCTCCGACGCGCACAACCACGCCTCGCTGATCGACGGCTGCCGGATCTCCGGCGCGGAGACGGTGGTGACCCCGCACGCCGACGTCGACGCGGTGGCCGCGGCACTCGCCACCGCCCCCGGCCGCCCGGCCGTCGTGGTGACCGAGTCGGTCTTCTCCGTCGACGGGGACCTCGCCCCGCTGGCCGCGCTGCACGCGGTCGCCCGCCGGCACGGCGCGCTGCTGCTGGTCGATGACGCGCATGCCCTCGGCGTCACCGGGCCGGCCGGCGCCGGCGCGGTCGCCGCAGCGGGGCTGGCCGGCGAGCCGGACGTGGTGGTCACCGCCACCCTGTCCAAGGCGCTCGGCGGCGCGGGCGGCATGGTCGCCGGCCCGGCCGAGTTCGTCCGGCACCTGGTCGAGACCGGCCGTACCTTCATCTTCGACACCGCGCCGCCCCCGGCGGTCGTCGCCGGCGTGCACGCCGCCGTCGGCCTGGCCCGGGCCGGCGACGACCTGCGGGCGGAGCTGGCCGACCGGGCCGCGTCGGCGGTGCGCCGGCTGACCGCCGCGGGGCTGGCCGTCTCCGCGCCCGACGCGGCCGTGGTGTCGGTGACCGCCCCCGGGCCGGAGGCCGCCACCGCCTGGGCCGCCGACTGCCGCGACCGCGGCGTCGCGGTCGGCTGCTTCCGACCGCCCTCCACCCCGGACAGCCGATCCCGGCTGCGGCTCACCATCTCCGCCGGGGTGCCGCGGGTGGACTTCGAACGGGCCCTGGAGATCATTGTGGAGTGTGCCCCGTGAGCGCGACGGCACCGTGGAAGGGTGCGGTGCTGGTCACCGGCACCGACACCGAGGTGGGCAAGACGGTGGTGACCGCGGCCGTCGCGGCGGCCGCGCAGGCCGCCGGCATGCGGGTCGCGGTGGTCAAGCCCGGCCAGACGGGTACGGCCACCGGTGAGCCCGGCGACGTCGACTCGGTGACCCGGCTGGCCGCCCCGCTGACCGGGCGGACCCTGGCCAGCTACCCGGACCCGCTCGCCCCGCTCGCCGCGGCCCGGGTCGCCGAGCTGGAGCCGCTGGAGCTCTACACCGCCGTCGACGCCATCCGCGAGGAGGCCGACAAGCACGACCTGGTGCTGGTCGAGGGGGCCGGCGGGCTGCTCGTACCGATGGGGTTGCGCCCCTCCGGGGAGCCGTGGACCGTCGCCGACCTCGCGGTCTCCCTCGGCGCCCCCGCCGTGGTGGTGGCCCGGGCCGGCCTCGGCACGCTCAACCACACCGCGCTGACCCTGGAGGCGTTGGAACGGCGGGCGATCCCGGCCGGCGTGGTGATCGGCGCCTGGCCCGCCGAGCCGGAGCTGGTGCACTGGGCCAACCTGACCGACCTGGTGCCGGACCTGCTCGGCGCGCTGCCGGCGGGCGCCGGGGCGATGGACCCGGGCGTGTTCCGCCGCTCCGCTCCCGGCTGGCTCACCCCCGCCCTGTACGGCGTGCTCGACGACTGGCGCGCCTGGGCCGAGGACATCAGCTGACCACCTGACCTTCGTCGGTGCTCGGGCCGGCCGGGCGTCGGTATCCTGGCCGGCGTGCGCGAACGCGGAATCTGGCGCCGGGTGGACCGGCGGGTGGCCGGCGACGTGGCGCTCTGGGCGGTGCTCGCCGCCCCGGTGGTGTACGCCCGGCTGACCCCGCCGTACGAGCGGTACGTCGTACCGCTGCTGGTCGGCTCGGTGCTCCTGCTGGCTGCGGCGGTGGCGGTGGGCCGGCGGCTGCCCGCGGTGGCCGTGGTGCTGGTGCTGCTCGGCTCGGTGGCGGACGGCAACTTCGTCTTCGCCCTGCTGGCGTTCAGCTACCTGGCTGGGCGGCGCGGGGAACGGGCGGCCCCCGCCGGGGTGCTCTTCGCCGTGGTGGCGACCGGCGGGACGGTGCTGCACCTGGTGCTCCTGGACACCGGCATGGCGACCTGGTTCCTGCTCAGCTGCGTGCTGCTGGGCGCCGGGGTGTTCCCCTGGCTGGTGGGCCGCTACCGGCGGCAGCAGCAGGCGCTGGTGCTGGCCGGCTGGGAGCACGCCGAGGCGGTGGAACGCGAGCAGCGGGGCGCCGCTGAGCGGATCCGGCTGCGGGAACGGGCCCGGATCGCCCAGGAGATGCACGACTCGCTCGGCCACGAGCTGAGCCTGATCGCGCTGCGCGCCGCCGCCCTGGAGGTCGCCGGCGACCTCGACCCGCGGCACCGATCGGCGGCCGGCGAGCTGCGGGCCAGCGTCGCGGCGGCCACCGAACGGCTGCACCGGATCATCGGGGTGCTGCGGGAGGCGGACGCCCCGGCCAGCACCCGCCCCGCCGGGGAGAGCGTCGCCGACCTGGTCGACGGCGCGCGCGAGGCGGGCATGGCGGTGTGCCTGCGCCGCGCGCCGGAGGCCGCGGACCTGCCGGAGCCGACCGCGCACGCCGCGCACCGGGTGGTCCGCGAGGCGCTGACCAACGCCGCCCGGTACGCCCCCGGCGCACCGGTCACCGTCACCATCACCGGCGTCGCCGACCGGGTCGAGGTGCGGGTGGTCAACGCGGCGCCACCGGCCGGTCCGCTGCCCGGTCCGCCGTCGCACGGCTCCGGCCTGGTCGCGCTCCGCGAACGGGTACGCCTCGCCGGCGGCACCCTCGACGCCGGCCCGACCGGCGACGGGGGCTTCGCCGTGTCGGCCCGGCTGCCGCTGGCCCCGGCGGACGCGACGTCGCCGGCCGGGCCGGCCCGGCTGCCGTCGCCACCGTCGGGCGCATCGTCGGCGGGTGTCGCGGCGACGGGTGTCGCGGCGGCGGTGGGTGCGACGGACCGTGGTGGGTCGGGGCGTGCGGCCCGCCGGTGGGAGGGCGGGCCGTCCGACGTCCCGGGTGTGGCGCGGCAGCGGTTGCAGGACGCCCGGCGCGGGGTGCGGCGCAGCCTGCTCGCGGCGCTCGCCGCGCCACCCGCCGTCGCGCTGCTGCTGTCGCTGGCCTACTACCCCGTCGTCACCACGGGGGCGGTGCTCGACGGCCCCGCGGTCGAGCGGATGCGGATCGGCACGCCCCGCTCCGAGCTGGCCGGGTTGCCCCGCCGTCAGGTCGAGCCACCCCCCGACCAGCCCGCCCCGGCCGGTGGGGCCACCTGCGAGTACTACACCGACGGCAACTTCCCCCTCGCCCAGCCCACCTGGCGGCTCTGTTTTCTCGACGGCCGCCTGACCAGCAAGGAACGGACGACGACGTGACCAGTGACGGCGTACCGGTCACCGTGCTGCTCGCCGACGACGAGGCGATGGTCCGGGCCGGGGTGCGGGCCATCCTCGCCGCCGATCCCGGCATCGAGGTGGTCGCCGAGGCGGGCGACGGCCGGGCGGCGGTGGAGCTGACCCGGGCGCACCGGCCCCGGGTCGCGTTGCTGGACATCCGGATGCCGAAGCTGGACGGCCTCGCCGCCGCCGCGCAGATCCGCCGGCTGGTGCCGGCGACGGCCACCGTCATGCTCACCACGTTCGGCGAGGACGAGCACGTGGCCCGGGCGCTCGGCCATGGCGCCAGTGGTTTCCTGCTCAAGGCGGGTGACCCCCGGGAGTTGATCACCGGCGTGCGCGCGGTCGCCGAGGGCGGGGCGTACCTGTCGCCGCGGGTGGCCCGCCGGGTGATCGAGCTCAACGGCGACCGGATGGCCCGGGTGCCGGCCGCCCGGGACCGGACCGCCGGGCTGACCGACCGGGAACGCGAGGTGCTCGGCCTGGTCGGGGCGGGACTCTCCAACGCCGAGATCGCCCGCCGGCTCTTCCTCACCGAGGGGACCGTGAAGGGCTACCTGACCAGCATCTTCACCCGCCTCGACGTCCGCAACCGGGTGCAGGCGGCGATCATCGCGTACGAGGCGGGGCTGGCCGGCTGACCGGCCGGCCCCGCCTCGGGCGGTGCGGTGCGGTCGCTCAGGCGTCGCGGCGGCGCAGCGTGGACCGGCCGACCGCCAGCGCCGCGACGGCCCAGCCGGCCAGCAGCACCAGCCCGGCCACCGGCGGGTACGGGTCGGTGTCCCCGGCCATGAAGTGCCCGCCGGCCACCCCCGGGAAGGCGTCGGAGATCCGGGTCAGCGGGGTGATGTCCGGCTCCTGCAACGACAGCGGCACGATCATCAGGACGGCGAAGAGCACGGTGAGCGTCAGCACCGCGCTGCGCAGCGCCGCCCCGAGACCGAGGGCCAGCACCCCTACCAGCGCCAGGTAGGTCGCCGTCGCCAGCACGTCGCCGAGCGTCCCGGCCAGTGGGACGCTGCCCCACTCGCCGAGCAGCGGACTGGCCGCGAGGATGCCGACCAGGCCGAGCAGCAGCCCGAAGCCGAACGTCACCCCGCCGGCCACCACCGCCTTGGCCGCCAGCACCCGGCCGCGCGACGGGGTGCATCGCAGGGTGGTCCGGATGGTGCCGGTGGCGTATTCGCCGGTGATGGCGAGCAGGCCGATCGCCAGCACCGCGTACTGGGTGAGCTCCATGGCGCCGATCAGGACGCTGCCGACGGTGACCACGCCCCGGTCGTCGGTCGGGTCGTCGTTGGTGTTGTCGTTGGACGCGTAGATGGCCAGCTGCGCGGCCGTGGCCGCCATCAGCAGCACCCCGGCCAGCAGGGTCCACCAGGTGGCCCGCACCGACCAGAGTCGCGTCCACTCGGCGGCCACCGCCCCGGCGAAGCCACCGCCCCGGGTGGTCGGGCGAGTGGGGGAGAGCGCGCTCACCGAACCCCGCCTCCCACGTACTCGACCGCGTCGCCGGTCAGCCGCATGAACGCCTGCTCCAGGGTCGCGGCCACCGGGGTCAGCTCGTGCAGCGGCACGCCCAGCTCGTACGCCAGGTCGCCGATCCGGGCGGCGGTGGTCCCGGTGACGGTCAGGCCGTGCGTGCCGTCGGGTGCCACGCCGTACCCCTCGGCGGTCAACCGCCCGGCCAGCGTGACCAGCGACTCGGGGCGTGGCCCGCGGACTCGCACGGAGGCGGTGGTGTCGGCCGCGAGGATCTCCGCGATGGGCGCGTCCGCGATCAGCCGGCCCTTGCCGATCACCACCAGGTGGGCGGCGGTCTGCTCCATCTCGCTCATCAGGTGGCTGGACAGCAGCACCGTCCGTCCCTCGGCGGCGAGGGTCGCGGTGAGCTGCCGGATCCAGCGCACCCCGTCCGGGTCGAGGCCGTTCACCGGCTCGTCGAACATCAGCACCGGCGGGTCGCCGAGCAGCGCCCCGGCGACCCCGAGGCGCTGCGCCATGCCGAGCGAGAGGGTCCGCCCCGGCTTGGCGGCGGCCCGGTCGTCCAGGCCGGCGAGGATGAGGACCTCGTCCACCCGCCGGACCGGGATGCCGTTGCTGCGGGCCATCGCCAGCAGGTGGGCCCGGCCCGACCGGGAGGGGTGGATCTCCCGGGCGTCGAGGAGCGCGCCCACCTCGCGTAGCGGATGACGCAGCTCCCGGTACGCGCGCCCGCCGACCAGTGCCCGGCCGGCGGTGGGCCGGTCCAGCCCGAGCACCATCCGCATGGTGGTGGACTTGCCGGCCCCGTTGGGCCCGAGGAACCCGGTGACCCGCCCGGAGGCGATGTCGACGGTCAGGTTGTCGACGGCCTTCACCGCCCCGAACCGCTTCGTCAACCCACGTAATGTGATCATGCGTTGACGGTAGGAACCCACGGTCGTTCGCCGCTGCTGTCGATCGGCGGTGGCCCACCCCCACCTTCGTCAGGTCCGACGCTGGCGGCCCAGGGCCGGGTAACTCGGCGCCCGACGGCACCCCCAGGTAGCCCGGTATCTGCCAGCGGACGGTTACCGCCGGCGGCGGGTGATCGGAGGGTCATGGCCGGGGACGGTCCCCTGTCGGGCGGCGCACCACGAAGGCGTCCGGCATCCGGAAGGTGAGGTTGTCCGGGCACCACGGCGGGCGTACCACGGTCACGCCGTCGAGCAGCGGGGCCGCCTCGGCCACCACCACCGCCGCCTCCATCCGGGCCAGTTGCGCGCCAACGCAGCGGTGCGCCCCCGCCCCGAAGGCCAGGTGCCGGCGCGACCCGCGCTGCCCGGGCCGGAACCCGTCCGGCACGGCCACCACCTCCGGGTCGCGTCCGGCGCGGGCCAGCCAGAGCACCACGCTGGTGCCCGCCGCCACCGCCGTCCCGCCCAGCGTGGTGTCCACGGCGGCCACCCGCCGCCAGGTCACGATCGGCGGCTCCAGCCGCAGCCCCTCCTCGACCACGTCGGCGACCGCGACCGTGCCGGCGCGCAGCCCGGCGCGTACCTCGGGCTCGGCGGCGAGCCGGTGCAGCAGCAGGGTGAGGAACTGCGAGGTGGTCTCCTGGCCGGCCACCAGCAGGAAGAACAGCGCGCCGACCACCACGTCGGGGGAGTGCCCGCCCGCCCGCAGCGCGGCCGCCAGGCCGCCCCCGGTGGCGGCGAAGTCGCGCAGCACGGTGTGGAACCGGCCCACCTCGGCGGCGAGGGCGAGCTGACGGTCGGCGTCCAGCGGCGCCCAGAACAGCTCCAGCGCGGCCCGGGCGAAGTCCTTCACCGCGCCGACCGGGGCGTCCGGCAGCTCGACGAGCCGGGCCAGCACCAGCAGCGGCAGGTCGGCGGCGAGTTCGGCGTACAGGTCGACCGGCTCGCCCCCGTCGAGCGCGGCGGCCAGCCGGGTCACCCGTCCCCGGACCAGCCCGGCCAGCCAGGGCTGCTGGGCGGCCACCCGGGTCGGGTGCAGCGCCTGGGCGACGAGCGCCCGGATCGCCGGATGGCTGGGGGCGGAGTTGTTGGCCAGCGTCGCCGGCAGCCGGAACCGGTGCCCGGCGAGCATCCGCAACGCGGCCACCGGGAGCGGGGTCACGGCGTCCAGGGCGTTGTCCGGCCGCCAGGTCGCCGGGTCGGCGAGGACCTGCCGGACCAGCGCGTGCCGGGTGACCACCAGGTGGTCGACCCCGACGTGGTCGGCGACGGTGGCCACGTCCGGCCACCGCCCGTCGACGCTCTCCCCCCAGCCGCGGAACAGCACGCCGACACGCTAGCGGGCGGCTCCCGGAGGGGCGGGGTCCAGCTCCCAGACGGTGGTGCGCTTCACCTGGACGCTTTCCAGCGCCTCCGGCACCGGCACGTTGTACGCGGCCAGCTCCCGGAACCGCTCGCGGGGCAGGAAGGCCCGCCCCGGATCGCCGACCAGCACCCGGGCGCCGGAGCGGGCGGCCCGCAGCAGGAAGCGCAGCATCCGCCGGGCCATCGCCTCGCTGTAGAAGACGTCCCCGGCGAGCACCACCTCGGCGCCTCCGGCGTCACCGTCGAGGATGTCGCCGAACTCCGCGTCGACGCGTACCCCGTTGGCCTCGGCGTTGAGCGCGACGGCGGCCACCGCCCGCTCGTCGACCTCGACCGCGCGGACGGCGGCGGCGCCGGCCCGGGCGGCGGCGATGGCGACCAGGCCGGAGCCGGAGGCCAGGTCGAGCACCCGCCGGCCGGCGACCAGCTCCGGATGGTCGGTGACGTAGCGGGCCAGCCCCTGACCGCCGGCCCAGGCGAAGGCCCAGAACGGTGGCGGCTGGGAGCTGCGGAACTCGCCCTCGGTCAGCTCCCAGAGCCCGATCGGCTCGTCGGCCTGGTGCAGCCGCACCTCGGGGACGAAGGCCACCGGGGCGAGGCGGGCGTGCAGCCGGACGAAGGCCGCGGAGAGGTCGGACACCCGGGCATTGTCTCCCGGGGCGGTCCCGGGCGTGTCGCGGGTCGGGTGTGACCGGTTCACCACGCGGCGTGAAAACCCGCCGCTGATCGGGGGCCGCCGGGGTCGGGCGGCGGCACCGCCCGACCCCGGCGGGTTCACTTCGAGAACACCTGGAACTCGGGGATCCGGACCTGGTCGCGTGCCGGACTGGCGGTTGCGCAGTCGGTGCTGGTGGCCGGGTCGTCGTCCTGCTCACCGGCGCTTCCGGGTGTCCCCGGCCCCTGCCTTCGGCCGCCCGGGTCAGGCCGGCGGCGTCCAGTCCGGGTCGCGGCCGAAGACGGCGATCAGCCGGTCCTGCGCGTCGGCGTCGGCCGGCACGTCGACCCCGGGCCGGACCAGCTCGCCGCTGCGGTAGTCGGCGGCCCGCCCGGCGAACCACCGGGCGCAGGCGGCGACCGCGTCGGCGTCCAGGCGCGGGTCCGCGCCGATCGCCACCGCCAGGTCCCATCCGTGTACGAGGTGCTCGGCGACGAGCTGGTGCAGGTACTCGCCTGCCGGCGTCTCCCCGGCCGAGAGGTGCACCGTGGCGTCGAGCGCGCCCGGGTGGCTGGCCGCCACCTCGGCCTGGGACGCCACCTGCCGGGCCGTCCCGATCGGGTCGTCGCCGAGCTGGTCACCGTCGAACCGGTCGCCGATCTCCTCGATCGTCCGGCCGGCGAGCAGCGGTACGGTCCACCGGTCCTCGGTGACCACGTGGTTGACCAGCGTGTGGACGTCCCAGTCGGCGCAGGGCGTCGGATCCGACCACTGCCCGGGCGTGACCTGCTCCACCCGGTCGACGAACTCGGCCAGGCTCCGTCGGTATGTCTCCAGCAGGTCCATGTCGCCGATTGTCGCGGTTGCCCCGGTGGCTCCGGGCGGTTTTGCCCGGTCGTCCGGTCGACGGGCAGCGGGCGCGGCCGGGGTTGCTGCGGCCCCGCCCACGGCGGTGGCCTCGTCAGTCGAGCTGGGCCGGGTCGAGCCCCAGCTCCCGGGCGGCGATCAGCCGGATCCACTCGGCGAACTGCCGCCGCGAGATCACCCGCTCGTGCACCGCGAGCTGGACGGCCAGCCCGTCCATCACCGCGCTGATCCGCCAGGCGGCGCCCGCCGGGTCGGCGCAGACGAAGGTGCCGTCGGCCACCCCGTCGGCGATCACCGAGGCGAGGTCCTGCCGCCACCGCAGGTCGAGCCGGCGGGAGACCTTTTCCAGCTCCGGGGTGCGCAGCGACTCGGCCCAGCCGTCGATCCAGATGGACCAGGAGATCGACCGGCCGGCGGGGGTGTAGAGGCGCAGGATCCTGCGCAGCTTGGTCAGCGGCGGTGCGGAGGAGCGGATCACCCCGTCGAGTCGGGCCAGATCCTGCTCCACCGCGTACGCGAAGGCCTGTGCCAGCAGCCGTTCCTTGGTGGCGAAGTGGTAGAAGACGAGTGCCTGGCTGACCCCGGCGGCCTGCGCCACGTCGGCCGTCCGGGTGTTGGCGAGCCCGCGCTCGACGATCACGTGGCACGCTGTGCGCAGCAGGGAATCCAGGCGGACAGCGGCGGCACGTCTCGTCACGCGGTTACCGTAGCCCATCGATGTGAGCACAGCGCGTTACCGGAGCGGCCGGTCGAGCGCGCCACAGTCGGAATCCGGACAGCTCTTCTCCGGCGCGTCGTGTAGGGCCTGACCTGGGCGTCAGCGACTTTCCCGAACCCGCCGACCACCCCACCCAGTCTCCTAGGAAGCTCTGGGAAGGGTGCCCGCCGTCTCTCCCCGAACCCGACGCGGGACGCGTCGAGAACACCCCCGATTTGGCAACTGTTCCAAGGCTCGGCTAAAGTTCTCATCCGTCACCGGTAACGCCGGAGACAAGCGGACGTAGCGCAGCTGGTAGCGCATCACCTTGCCAAGGTGAGGGTCGCGGGTTCGAATCCCGTCGTCCGCTCGGAGCTGCCGCCACGCATGACGGGGGCAACCTCGGTGGGGTGGCCGAGAGGCGAGGCAACGGCCTGCAAAGCCGTGTACGCGGGTTCAAATCCCGTCCCCACCTCGGTATGAGCACGGGCGATTGGCGCAGTGGGAGCGCGCTTCCTTGACACGGAAGAGGTCACTGGTTCAAACCCAGTATCGCCCACCAGGACGACAAAGGCTGGTCACCGGAAATCCGGTGACCAGCCTTTGTCTGTGTCGCCACCGGCCGGTCGCCGATGCTCCGGACACGGACGAGGGCGCCCGCCAGCCGTGGGTGATCAGCGCCCCCGTCGTACGCGCCCGCGACCGATCAGCTCCGTCGGCTCGGGGAGTGGTGCGCTCTACAGCGGCGGGGCGACGTCCCGGCGCTCCTCGACCCGCCGGTACTCCACCGGCTCGGTGGTGGTGACCACCTCGCGGCGGCGACCCCAGACCAGCGCGGTCATGACGAGACCGAGCACGCCAGCTGCCATCAGGATCCAACCGACGACGTCGAGGTCGACGCCGCCGATGCTCGCGTCCAGGGCGAAGGTCAGGATCGCGCCGGCGGCGAGCAGGAAGATACTCGTTCCGATACCCACGACAGCCTCCTTCAGGGGATGCGGTGTGCTGTCGAGGTGACTCAGTACCCCGTCGGTGGCCAGCACAACCACCCGTCACGGACGGGCCGGGTGGGGCGACGGAACAGGCGATCTTGCCGTCGGGTAGAGTTCATCCCGTCGCCGGGGAAACCGGGCGGCACGCGGACGTAGCGCAGCTGGTAGCGCATCACCTTGCCAAGGTGAGGGTCGCGGGTTCGAATCCCGTCGTCCGCTCTCGACCATGGGCGATTGGCGCAGTGGGAGCGCGCTTCCTTGACACGGAAGAGGTCACTGGTTCAAACCCAGTATCGCCCACCAGGCATCTGCCACGACACGCGAAGCCCCGGCTTGTGAGAGCCGGGGCTTCTGTCGTCCTCGCGGGCCATACCCCCGCCGTGGGCAGCCGCCGTGATGTCTCGGATATGCCGCTGGCCGGCACCCCTCGTTCGGGGGTGCCGGCCAGCGTGTGGTGCGGTGGGTCAGCTGTTCCAGTGCTGGGCGACGAGGTCGGCGGCCTGCTGCTCCCACTGGGCGTAGGCGTCCGGGTAGGCCGACACCTGCACGGTCTGCGCGGCCTCGGTCAGCGGCATGTCCTTCCAGCCGTCAACCTGCTTCAGGCCCTTCTCGAACGCCATCGTCGAGTACTCGGGGTCGGTGATCTGCTCGACCGTGCCCCACCCGCTGGACGGACGCTGCTGGAACAGGCCCAGCGAGTCGTGGTCGTTGCGGTCACCCAGGTGACCCAGGTTCTCCAGCTTCGACTCCTGCAGGCTCGTGGCGATCGAGATCACGGCGGCCCGCTCGTCCAGACCCGACTTCTTCGTCGCGGCGATGATCGCCTTGGCATTGTCGGTCTGCTCGCCGTTCAAGTCGATCCGGGACTGCGCGCCCTGCACACCGTGCGGGATCAGCTTGGCGTTGTCCACGGCCGGCTTGTCCGCCTGCACCACCGCAACCGACTTCATGTCAGCCGCCGGGGCGGCATGGGCGCCGGTGGCCGGACCGGCGAACACGCCACCGGCGAAAGCCAGACCAGCAATACCAAGAACGCTCTTACGCATGATCGTGTTCATGGGAGGTAGCTCCTTCGAGGGGGGATTGGCACCACGGCCACAACCCGGGGGGTCGAGCACGCGGGCAAGCACCACGACAAGGCGCTCAACAAAACAAGAAGAGGAAAGCTTCTGTCCGGCAGGCTTCACGAGCGGGGGCTCGCGGCGCCGGGACCATGTGTAACGACCGGCGGCCCACCACCATTCCCGGGGGCCCACACCCCGAGCCGGCCACACCATCAGGTCAGGCCAGCGGGGGTTGCTGCTGCGATCGTCCAGGTGATGTAACCACCCCCGGCCGGCCACCATTCCGCCGCCCGGGTGCCGCCGGTCACGGGACACCGGGCACGGCTCGCCTCAAACCGGACGCCCAGCGCCCCCGCGCGCTGGACATACCGCGTCGCGGCGAGTCCGCCCCGCGCTACCGGACATACCTCCCAGCCGGCCACCGAGCCCGACAATCCGGTGGTGGGCCACGGTCGACGGTGAAGGGGCGGGCGGCGGGTTCTGCCGAGGGCAGATCCGCTACCGGTGAACGGGGGGTCCGCCGGCGGCCGGGACGGGACAGGCTGGGACGCATGAGACTGCTGATGTTGGGTGGTACGGGCTTCGTGGGCGGCGCGACCGTGGCCGAGGCGGTACGGAGAGGCTGGTCGGTGACGGTGTTCAACCGGGGGGTGCACGGCGCCGTGCCCGAGGGCGTACACCGGCTGCGGGGTGACCGGACGGCGCCGGACGGCCTGGCCGCGCTGGCCGGCGGCGAGTGGGACCTGGTGGTGGACACCTGGGACGGCGCGCCGCAGGCGGTGCGGGACGCGGCCCGGGCGTTGGTCGGTTCGGTGCCGCACTACGCCTACGTCTCCAGCGGCTCGGTCTACGCCCCGCCGGTGCCGGCCGAGGTCGGCGAGGAGGCGCCCGTGGTGGCCGCCGCGTCCGACGCCGGTGACGGCGACTACGCGCAGAACAAGGCGGGCGGGGAGCGGGCCGCGGTGGAGGTGTTCGGGGACGGCGCGTTGCTCGTCCGGGCCGGGCTGATTCTCGGGCCCGGGGAGGACATCGGTCGGCTGCCCTGGTGGCTGGACCGCATCGCCCGGGGCGGGGACGTGCTGGCGCCCGGCCCGCAGGACCTGCCGATCCAGTACGTGGACGTGCGGGACCTGGCGGCCTGGACGCTGGACCGGGGCGCGGAGCGCGTCGGCGGGGCGTTCAACGTGATCAGCCGTAGCGGGCACGCGACCATGGGGGAGTTGCTGGCGGCGACCGTGGCGGCGACCGGGTCGGACGCCCGGCTGCGGTGGACGGATCCGGAGCAGATTCTGGCGGCCGAGGTGGTGCCCTGGAACGACCTGCCGATCTGGGTGCCGCTCGGCCACGAGTACCGCTGGTTGCAGGAGCGGGGCGTGGAGAAGGCGTACGCGTCGGGGCTGACCTGCCGGCCGGTGGCCGAGACGGTCGCCGACACCTGGCGGTGGCTGCGACAGGTGGGGTCCGTGCCGGCGCGGGCCGGGCGGCCGGCGCGCTCGGCGGTGGGGCTGGACCCGGAGCGGGAGGTGGCCCTGCTCGGCAGTCCCCGTCCGGCCTGACGCCGGCCACCGCTCAGGCCGACACGACGGTCAGGTCGAGCACCTCGTCCACGCCGCGCCGGGGGGTGGCCACCCCAGGCTGGCCGTAGCCGACCCGCATCACCATCTGCGGCGTGCCGAACCGGCCCAGCGACAGCCGTAGCGCCTCGCGCGCCCCCGACACCTCGATCGGCTGGGACAGCAGGGAGACGCCCAACCCGGCGTCGGTCGCGGTGAGCAGCACCCGTTGCAGGGCCTGCCCGGCCAGGATCTGGTCGGTGGCCGTGTTGCCGGGGGAGCCGAGGATCGCGACCAGCGGCTCCGGCTCGAAGTCCCGGCCGGGGGCCCGGTTGCGGCCGCCGAAGCCCCGCATCGGCAGCAGGTCCTGCGGTTCGCTCTGCGGGCCGCCGGCGGCGGCCGGCACCCCGTCGGGCGCGGGCTCGCGGCGGATCCACTCCGCCCGCTCCTCCCGGTAGCCGGGGTCGCGTTCCAGCACCCGATGGGCGCTGCGGGCGACCTCGGCGAAGGCGTTGACGGCGCTGGTGCCGATGACCAGCTCCAGCCAGCACTGCTCGGCGCGGGCCGCCTCGCCGAGGCGCCACCGGGCGTCGGCCGGCACCGGGTCCGGCCAGAACGGCGCGCGGTTGCTGAACCGGCGCGGGATCGCCGCGTACAGGCTCCGTTCGGTGGGGGTGGGGGGTCGGGGCGCGTCCGGGACCAGCCGGGCCACCACGTCCGGTTCGGTCGGGTACGGCCGCAGCCGCACCGTGGCCGGGGTGCCCGCGACGGCGAGGGCGAGCCGCAGGTTGAACAGGGCGGCCCCGCAGGAGATCCGGGTGCCCCAGCCGCTCGGGTCGGTGGCGGGCAGCCGCCGCGCCGGGTCGACCGACAGCTCGATCCCGCCGTCGCGCAGCCGGAATCGCCATGGTTGGGTGTTGTGCAGGGAAGGCGCGCGGACGGCGTCCGCGGCGGCTGCTCGTAGCTGCGCGACGGTGAAGCCGGTTTCCATGGTGATGCTCCTTCCGTGGCAGGTCGGGCCGCCCCCCGTTGGTTCATCTACACGGTGCGTCACCGGCCGGTGGGTCGGGCAGGGCCGGATGTCCCGTCCGCCCGGGCCCCACTTCCCGCCGTGACGCGGCACGGTAGGGACCTTCGGCCCGTGCGGGAGGCGGCCGGGGCGGGTAGAAATGACGGATGATCCGGGTGTTCCTCCTCGACGACCATGAGGTCGTCCGTCGTGGCCTTGCCGACCTGCTGCAGAGCAGCGGCGACATCGAAGTGGTCGGCGAGTCCGGCTCCGCGCAGGAGGCCGCCCGGCGCATCCCGGCCCTCCGGCCGGACGTGGCGATCCTCGACGCCCGGCTGCCCGACGGCAACGGCATCGACGTGTGCCGGGACATCCGGGCCGTGGACTCCTCGATCAAGGGTCTGATCCTCACCTCGTACGAGGACGACGAGGCGCTCTTCGCCGCGATCATGGCGGGGGCGGCCGGTTACGTGCTCAAGCAGATCCGCGGCACCGACCTGGTGGACGCGGTGCGCCGGGTGGCGGCCGGCCAGTCGCTGCTCGACCCGGCGATCACCACCCGGGTGCTGGAGCGCATCCGCAGCGGCGTCGAGCAGCCCCGCGAGCTCAAGACGCTCACCGAGCAGGAGCGCCGGATCCTGGAGTACGTGGCCGAGGGGCTGACCAACCGGGAGATCGCCGGCAAGATGTTCCTGGCCGAGAAGACCGTGAAGAACTACGTCTCCAGCGTGCTGGCCAAGCTCGGTCTGGAGCGGCGGACCCAGGCGGCGGTGCTCGCCACCCGTCTGCTCGGCCAGCGGCACTGAGCGCCCGCCGCGCGGGGTTTCCCGGGGCGGCGGACCGCCGGACCCGGCCGGTCAGTCCTGCAGCGGGACGCACCAGAACAGCTCGGTGCCGTGCGGTTGCGCCCGGCGTACCTGGAACTCGCCGCCGTGCCGCTCGGCGCGTTCGCGCAGGTTGACCAGCCCGCCGCGGGCGGCGGCCGGGTCGCAGCCGACGCCGTTGTCGGTGACGGTGACGGCGAGCCGCCGGGCGTCGACCCGGACGGCGACGGCGACCCGGGTGGCCTCGGCGTGCCGGACGGCGTTGGACAGCGCCTCGCGGAGCACGGCCGTGAGGTCGGGGCGGACCGATTCCGGCACGGCGCTGTCGATCGGCCCGGCCAGCTCCGCGGTGGGGCGGAAGCCGAGCGACTCGGCGGCCAGGTCGATCGCCTCCCGGATCTCGGTGCGCAGGGCCGCGCTCATCGGGGTACGCAGCTCGAAGATGGTCCGCCGGATGTCCCGGATGGTGGCGTCGAGGTCGTCGACGGCCGCGTTGATCCGCTTGGCGACCTCGGGCCGGGTGTTCATCGGGGCGGCGCTCTGCAGTTGCAGTCCGGTGGCGAAGAGCCGCTGGATCACCACGTCGTGCAGGTCGCGGGCGATCCGCTCGCGGTCCTCCAGGACCACCAGCAGCTCCCGTTCCTCCTGGCCGCGGGCCCGTTCCATGGCCAGCGCGGCCTGCCCGGCGAAGCTGCCCAGCAGCTTCACGTCCTCGTCGGCGGCCCGGCCGGCGTCCGGCTGCTGGGCGATCACGAGCACGCCGTGCAGGGTGTCCGCCGCGGCGAGCGGGGAGACCACCGCGGGGCCGGCGATCACCGGCACCGGCCAGGGGGCGGCCTCGGCGAGGTTGTCCACCAGCTCGTGCCGGTGCTCGGTGACCGGGCCGGCGAAGCTGGTTTCCGCGGCCGGCAGCACCGCGCCGACCAGCGCCTGGTCGGCGCCGTCGGCGGAGTCGACCACCTCGACGGTGAACTGGCCGGCGTCGGAGTCGTAGAGCAGCACCAGGGCCAGCTCCGCCTCGGCGACCTCCCGGGCCCGCCGGGCCACCAGGGTCAGCGCGTCGGTGCGCCGGACCTCGCCGAGCAGCACCGAGGTGATCTCGGCGGTGGCGGCGAGCCAGCGCTCCCGCCGGTGGGCCAGCGCGTAGAGGCGGGCGTTCTCGATCGCCACGCCGGCCGCGGCGGCGAGCGCGACCACGATCTCCTCGTCGTCCTCGGTGAACTCCGGGGCGCCCTGTTTCTCGGCCAGGTAGAGGTTGCCGAAGACCTGGTCGCGGATGCGGACCGGCACGCCGAGGAAGCTGTGCATCGGCGGGTGGTGCGGCGGAAAGCCGTACGACTTCGGGTGGCGGGTGATGTCGGGCATCCGGAGCGGGCGCGGTTCGTCGATGAGCAGGCCGAGCACGCCCCGCCCGTGCGGCAGGTCTCCGATCTTGGCGTGCACCTCGGCGTCGATGCCGTGGATGATGAAGTCGTGCAGCATCCGGTCCGGCCCGATCACGCCGAGCGCGCCGTAGCGGGCGCCGACCAGGTCGCAGGCGGACTGCACGATCCGTTGCAGGGTGCTGCGCAGGTCGAGGTCCGAGCCGATGCCGACCACGGCGTCCAGCAGGGCACGCAGCCGCTCCCGGCTGGTGACCACCTCGCCGACCCGGTCGAGCATCTCCTGGAGCAGCTCGTCGAGGTGTACCCGGGACAGCGGGCTCAGGCCGAGCGAGGGGGCGAGGGGCTCGTTGCGGGGGTTCGGTTTGCTGGCGGCCACGCAGGCGATGCTATCGCCTGCGTGACCGCCGGGCACCAGGGCGTCAGGAGCGCTGGTCGCGGACCGCGGAGGTGTCGACCACCTGCTCGGTGGGCAGCCGCGGGGTGTGCGGCGGCCCCGCGTGCGCCGGGTCCGCGAGCCCCAGCCGCATCGAGAGGTACGGGAAGCCCAGGTCGGAGAGCATGTGCCGGAGCGTCTGCCGGGTGCCGTCGACCTCCACCACGCCGCTGAGCGGCACCAGGGACACCCCGAGCCGGGTCGCGGTGAGCCAGGCGGCGGAGAGCGCCTCACCGGCGCGTAGCCAGCTGTCCGGCTCGTCCTCGGTGCCCCAGAGGATCGCGTAGACGGCCGCCCGGTCGTGCCCGGGGCCGACCGGCAAGCTGCCCGGGCGGCCGAAGTCGCGGCCCGGGACGGTGGTCTGCGGGGCCTCCTCGGGCAGCACCTCCGGCGGCAGCCCGGTGCCGGTTCCGGCCCGGCTGGTCCAGTACGCCAGCTCCTCGCGTAGCTCCGTGCTGTCTGCCTCGACCGCTGCGGCATGCTGGGCGGCGCCGGCGAGCTGGACCTTCTGGGTGTTGTCGAGGATCTGGAGGTTGACGCCCTCGCGGGTGGCCGCCCGGTCGATGTCGTTGAGCGCGGCGTCGGGGATCGGCTCGTCGGTGACCGGTCGCCGGTCGGTGTGCCGCACCTGCATGCACTGCACCATGCGCATGGCGTCCGGGTCCATCCCCGACCGGCTCAGCCCGGTCAGGCGGGCCAGCAGGTCCGGCTGCGCCGGGTCGGGCAGCCGCTCCACCACCGCCGTCCAGCCCTCGGCGGCCAGCGCGAGCCGGGCGTGGTGCAGCGCCGCGCCGCAGCTGATCGCCACCAGCCGCCCCTCCGGGTCGGTGGCGGCCAGCTGGCGGTCGGGAGCGGTCCGCAGTTCCAGGGCGTCGGGCAGGACCCGCCAGCGCCACGGTTGCGTGTTGTGCACCGAGGGGGCGTGGCCGGCGGTCGCGGCGGCCTCCGCGAGCGCGGTGGTCAGCGGGCGGTCCTGTGCCGGCGTCTCGTGGCTCATCGTCACGACCTTTCCGTCTCTCCCCATCGTGCCCCACCCCGACGGTCGCGGGGCGGGTTGCGGCTCCATCCTGCATGGTGCCCGGACCCGTCGCAGAGTACGCAGGCCGCGCGGCGTCGGACGGGTCGCCCCGCCCGTTTCCTCCGGATCCTGTCGTGGGTGGGCGGCTTCGCTGGGACGACCCGCAGGTGGGGGCGGAGCCGCGGGAGTGCGTGCCGGAGCAGCCGGTCGCCCGGCACCGGGGGCGGAGCGGGGGCGGGCACCCGCCGGTGCCGGGCGGCGCCGCCGTCAGCGTTCCCGGGCCACCACGACCGGGCAGTACGCGTGCTGGAGCAGCTGCTGGCTGACCGAGCCGAGCACCATCCCGCGCAGCCCGCCCAGGCCCCGGCTGCCCACCACCATGAGCTGGGCGCCCCGGCTGGCCTCGACCAGGGTGGCGGCCGGGTTGCCGGGCGTCACCTCGACGTCGACTCCGACGTCGGGGAAGGTGGCCCGCCACTGGGCGAGGGCCTCCTCCACGGCCGCCCGTTCCTCGGCGACGGTGGCCCGCTCGTCGTAGTCCGAGGGCCGCCACCGCTGGCCGGGCGGCTCGAAGACCCGGACGATCCGCAGCGGCGCCTCCCGCTGCGCCGCGGTCTCGACCGCGAAGCCGAGCGCCACCCGGGAGGACTCGGAACCGTCGACGCCGACCACCACCGGGCCCGCCGCGCCGGCCTGCCCGGCGCGGACCACCACCACCGGGCAGTGCGCGTGGGCGGTCACCGCGACGGCGGTCGAGCCGGCGAGCAGGCCGCCGAAACCGCCGTGCCCGCGGCTGCCCAGCACCAGCAGCCCGGCGTCGGTGGACCGCTCCTGCAACACCAGGGCGGGCGGCCCGTCGTACACCTCCCCGTGCACGGTCGTGCCCGGCCGCGCGGCGGCGGCGTCGGTGGCCGCCTTGTGGACCATGTCCTCGACCTGCCGTCGGGCGGCCTCGTCGGGCCAGATCCCCGGGGCCACTCCGGGGCCGATCCAGCCGGTCACGGTCAGCCACTCGAAGACGTACGCCAGGCGGACCGGCCGGCCGCTGCGCTGCGCCTCGTCCAACGCCCAGTCCAGCGCCAGGGTGGCGTCGGCGGAACCGTCGTAGCCGACCAGGATCTCGTCTTCTCTCATCGCCCTCACCTCCCGTTCCCGGCCGACCGGTTCACTGCCCGCCCTGCAGGGCGGGGTCGGTCTCGCGGATCCAGCGCCACTCGGCGACCCGGGGGTCGTCCTCGCCGTACCGGCGGGTGTGGTCGCGGCAGGCCTGGCGGGCGTCGACCATCTCCTGGCGCAGGTGGGCGGCGCGCGCGGCGAGCCCGGGCACCCGGTCGATGACGTCGATGACGAGGTGGAACCGGTCCAGGTCGTTGAGCATCACCATGTCGAACGGCGTGGTGGTGGTGCCCTCCTCCTTGTACCCGCGTACGTGCAGGTTGCCGTGGTTGGTCCGTCGGTAGGTGAGTCGGTGGATCAGCCACGGGTAGCCGTGGTACGCAAAGATGATCTGCTTGTCGCGGGTGAAGATGGTGTCGAATTCGTTGTCCGGCAGGCCGTGCGGGTGCTCCGACGGCGGTTGGAGCCGCATCAGGTCGACCACGTTGACCACCCGCACCTTCAGCTCGGGCAGGTGCTGGCGCAGCAGGTTCGCCGCGGCGAGGGTCTCCAGGGTCGGCACGTCGCCGGCGCAAGCCAGCACCACGTCCGGTTCGCTGCCGTCGTCGGTGCTGGCCCAGTCCCAGATGCCCAGGCCGCGCCGGCAGTGCTGGATCGCCTCCTCCATGGTCAGCCAGTTCGGTGCCGGCTGCTTGCCGGCGACCACCACGTTGATGTAGTGCCGGCTGCGCAGGCAGTGGTCCATGGTGGAGAGCAGCGTGTTGCCGTCCGGCGGCAGGTAGACCCGTACCACCTCGGCCTTCTTGTTGACCACGTGGTCGATGAAGCCCGGGTCCTGGTGGGAGAAGCCGTTGTGGTCCTGCCGCCACACGTGACTGGAGAGCAGGTAGTTCAGCGAGGCCATCGGCTGCCGCCAGGGAATGGCCCGGGTCACCTTGAGCCACTTGGCGTGCTGGTTGACCATCGAGTCGACGATGTGGATGAACGCCTCGTAGCTGGTGAAGATGCCGTGCCGGCCGGTGAGCAGGTAGCCCTCCAGCCAGCCCTGGCACAGGTGCTCGGAGAGCACCTCCATCACCCGGCCGTCGGGGGAGAGGTGCTCGTCGCCGGAGACGGTGCCGGCGACGAACACCCGGTCGGTGACCTCGAAGGCGGCGCCGAGCCGGTTGGAGGCGACCTCGTCGGGGCCGAAGAGGCGGAAGGTCTGCGGGTTGGCGCTGATCACGTCGCGGACCCACTTGCCGAGCACACCGGTGGCACCGACGGCCGGCTCGCCCGGCTGCTTGACATCGACCGCGTAGTTTCGGAAGTCCGGCAGCTCCAGGTCGCGCAGCACCCGGCCGCCGTTGGTCACCGGGTTGGCGCTCATCCGGCGGTCGCCCCGGGGCGGCAGCGCGGCCAGCTCGGGGACCGGGCCGCCGGTGGCGTCGAAGAGTTCCTCCGGCCGGTAGCTGCGCAGCCAGCGCTCCAGCTCGGCCAGGTGCCCGGGGTTCTTGCGCACCTCGTCGATGGGCACCTGGTGGGCCCGGTAGGTCCCCTCGACCGGCTTGCCGTCGACCTCGCGGGGGCCGGTCCAGCCCTTCGGCGTACGGAGGATGATCATCGGCCAGCGGGGACGCTCGACGGCACCGCCGGAGCGGGCCTGCCGCTGGATCTCGGTGATCTCGTCGAGCACCCGGTCCAGCGTGCCGGCGAGGGCCTGGTGCACCGTGGCCGGGTCGTCGCCCGCGACGATGTACGGCTGGTAGCCGTAGCCGCGCATCAGCTCCAGCAGGTCGTCGGTGGGGATCCGGTCCAGCACCGTCGGGTTGGCGATCTTGTAGCCGTTGAGGTGCAGGATGGGCAGCACCGCCCCGTCGCGGGCCGGGTTGAGGAAGACGTTGGACAGCCAACTGCCGGCCAGCGGCCCGGTCTCCGCCTCGCCGTCGCCGATGACGCAGGCGACCAACAGGTCCGGGTTGTCGAAGGCCGCGCCGTACGCGTGGCTGAGGGCGTACCCCAGCTCGCCGCCCTCGTGGATCGAACCCGGCACCTCCGGCGCCACGTGGCTCGGGATGCCGCCAGGGAAGGAGAACTGGCGGACCAGCCGGGCCATGCCCCGCTCGTCCTGGCTCACGGCGTGGTAGAGCTCGCTGTAGGTGCCCTCCAGCCAGGCGTTCGCCACCAGGGCCGGACCGCCGTGGCCGGGGCCGGTGACGAAGATGGCGGACAGGTCACGGTTGACGATGACCCGGTTGAGGTGGGCGTAGAGCAGGTTGAGACCCGGACTGGTGCCCCAGTGGCCGAGCAGGCGCGGCTTGACGTGCTCGGGCTTCAGCGGCTCACGGAGCAGCGGGTTGTCGAGCAGGTAGATCTGCCCGACGGTGAGGTAGTTTGCCGCCCGCCAGTAGGCGTCCAGCCGGCGCAGCTCGTCTTCGGTCAGTGGGCTGTGCAGGTCGAGAGCGGTGTTCATGCTGCAATAGCCTCTCGCGCGTCGGGGACTTCTGCATGTCGAAGGCGGCGGATATCCATCCGGGCCTGTCCAGCATCGCCCGGCGGGTGCGAGTGGATCAGGGCCGTTGGTCCCGGGGCCGGCGGGCGTCATGGCCCGTCCGGCACCGTGGTGGTCAATCCGCGGACGACGATGACCGGCGACGGCGCGTGGTACAGCAGGGTCTGGCTCACCGCGCCCAGCATGCCGCGCCACGCTTCGTCGCCCCGGGCGCCGACCAGCGCCACCTGCGCGGACCGGGACTGCTCGACCAGGACGGTGCCCGGGTCGCCGCGGACGGTGTGGCACTCCGCCGCGACGGCGGGGTGCCGCCGCCCGGCCTCGGCCACCGCCTCGACGAGCACGTCGTCGCCGTCGTCGGCCCGTCCCGGCTCGACGATCCGCACCGCGAGCAGCCGGGCCTCCCGGCGGGCGGCGCAGTCGAAGGCGAAGCCGAGCGCGGTCCGCGAACTCGCCGACCCGTCCACCCCGATCAGCACCGGCCCGGCGACGGGTGGGTCGCGGCGGACCACCAGCACCGGGCAGCCGGCCCGCGCGGCGAGCTGCACCGCCGGCGCGTCGGCCGGTACGCAGTCCCCGCAGCCGGCCATGCCGCCGTCGCCGATGGCCAGCAGGAACGCCGACTCGGAGCGGCGGGTCAGCGCCGCGACCGGTGCCCCCTCGACGATCTCGGCGCTGACCGACACTTCCGGCTCGACCTCGGCGGCGATCGCGCCGGCCTGGGAGATCAGTTCGTCGGCCTCGGCGCGGGTCCCGGCGACCGATTCCCCCTCGAACGCCGCCTGCCAGTTGAAGGCGTGCAGCAGGACCAGCTCCCGGCCGTGCGCGGCCGCCTCCCGGGCGGCCTGTCGGACGACCTCCGTGCACTGCGGTGACGGTCCGACGCCGACCACCACCGGCGCGCCGGTGGATCCGGTCATCCGGCTCACCTCCCGGGCGCCCCGCACGGTACGGCCACGCCGACTCCACCGACGCTAGTCGGGCCGCCGCCCCGACGGGCCGGGATCGGCGCACCCGGGCGGTCCGCGATCGGCGGTGCCGGGTGGCTCGGCGGTTCCGGGTCGGTGGGTCCGGGTGGCTCGGCGGGTCCGGGCGTCGAAGGCCCGCGCGCCGAACAGCGCGTCAACGCTGGTCGCCGGCACCTTCCGCGGCGGGCCGGACGCGGAGCACCACGGCGGTGGCGTTGTCCTCGCCGCCCTCGGCCAGGCTGGTGGCGAGCAGGCTCCGGACCGCCCGCGTCGGATCGCCGCCGGTGAGCGCCTCCCGCATGCGGTGGTAGTCGACCTGGTCGCTCACCCCGTCGGTGCAGAGCAGCCAGGTGTCGCCGACCCGCAGCGGCACGGCGAGCAGGTCCGCGTCCGGGTTGTCCGGGTGGCCGACGTAGCGCAGCAACTGGTAGCGGGCCCGGGCGGCCTCCGGGGAGTCAGCCCGGAACCAGCCGTGCAGCAGCCCCAGCCAGGCGGCCGTGTGGTCGACGGTCATCAGCTCCAGCACGCCGTCGCGCAGCCGGTACGCCCGCGAGTCGCCGAGCTGGACGAGCCAGGCCTGCTCGCCGTCCGGCTCGACCAGCAGGGCGGTCAGCGTGCAGCCGGTCAGCTCGGCCAGCCGGGTGCCGGCGGCGCGTACCAGGGAGCGGGCGTCGGCGACCGCCGCGCGCAGCTCGCGAGGCCCGACGGCGGGCCAGCCGGCGCGGACCGCCTCGACCAGGGTGGTCATCGTCGTGGCACCGGCCACCCGGGAGCCCTCGCCGGAGCCCATGCCGTCGACGACGGCGGCGAAGGGCAGCGTCGGGTCGACGTGCAGCACGTCGAAGTTGGCCGGATAGCGGTGGCCGACCACGCTGCCGGCGGCGACCTCCAGCGCGACCCGCCCGGCGGCGAGGTGGCAGGTCAGCGGCTCGGGCCGGTCGGACGGGGCGCGGCGGAACATCAGCGGACCGTAGCACCGCCACCGCCCGCGAGCGGGGCGGCCGCGGTCGTGTCGGCCGGCCGCGGCTGGCCCCACTGCACCGCGGTTACCGCCCGTCGGTCACCCTGGGTAACCATGGTGTGGGATTGTGATGAACCGAGTGGCGGCTGTCCGCGCGGATCGCGTCAGATCCGTGCGTTCCGACCTGAGCGCGGCAGGCCCTGTCAGCGGTCCGCAAAGCACTCGTCAACTGGGCACTGGGCTGTTCATCGGTAGAGCGGCTGGTCCTGGGTGGGGTCGGCGGGGACCACGTCGAGGCGTGGGTCGGTGGTGAGTTGGGTGATCAGCGCCCGGGTCCCGCCGATCCCGGCCCAGTGCGGATCGACGTCCGTGGCCACGCACCAGGCGTGATCAGCGGGCCAGGCGAATGCCGGCTCGGCGTTGGTGAGACGACGCTGGCCCGGCCACCCCGCAGCGGTGTCCCATGTGCCGACGTCGGCTAACGGCCCTCGAAACAACCAGTACGCACGGTTGGGCACCACAACCTTGGGCGCACGCGGTGTCGAGGGCGGGGCAGCGGGTGTGGGTGCCAGGCCCGGCTGGCCGCCGAGCCGCTCGAGCGGGGCGCCTGTGTTCTCTTCGCCGATGTACACGGCGTCGTCGTCGGCTGCGACGTCGGCGTCGCCGAAGCCTTCCCAGACGCAGAAGTAGCAGTCTTCGGGGGTCGTGGTGTGGGTGGCCAGCACCTCGAAGAGGGTGGGCAGCTGGTCGGTGGGCCAGTCCGCGTCGACGTCGTTCTCGCTTTGGCCGGGGCGTGTCGGATCGGGCAGGAACCGAAGCCGCGCGTAGGCGTCGAAGCCCGCAGGGCCGAGGCCCACAAGCTGCTGCCACGGCAGGTCGCTGTGGGCGATCCAGTCGGCGGCCGACAGTTCCCGACAGAAGTTGAGTGTCACCCACACAGAAAACGCCAAGTAACGCCCGGACGGCGGCAAATGCGCGCATCCATTCCTTACCGGCTATGGAGTCCAGCGGGCGCCCAGGACTCCATCGGAATCGGGAAGAACGGCCGTCATTAGGGGGCGGCGTTGCTCGGCGTACACCGATAAAGCTGTTGCGGCAGCGGCATCCGCTAGTCGCGCGCGTACTGCAGGCTGGTCGGACTCCTCGATAAGACGGCTGGTGATCCGGCCGGCATGGTCCTGCCAGACCACCTCGACAAGTCCTTCGTCGGGCAGCGAGTCCAGCACACCCAGGACATCGGCGCTCAAATCGGGCCAGACCAGCAGTCGCGCGCGAGGTGTCAAACTGTCACGGACCGTGTCAACGGTGCTCGGGGTCAGCCGGTGCCATCGCGAGTCGTTGTGCACGTAGCCCTCCTCGAGCAGCGCGGTGCCGAGTTCGTCAACCAACTCCGCCAGGTCGGCCCAGAATGCCGCGTCGGCGGAGCGGACGTCGATGTGGTCGTCGTCGTCCAACCCGAAGACGTACGGCGAGCCGGAGATCGGCTCCGCGAACAGACCATGCTTTTGGGCGAAGGCGACCGCCTTGGGGCAGCCAGCGCTGCTGCCGACATAGACGTACTGGTCCCAGCCGACGTGAACGAAGAAGTCGTCCCCCGCTTCCAGCCGGCACCATACGCCGTCGCCACGCAGCATCAACCGCACCAGCTCCACGGCATGATCCAGCTGAAGAGGAGCGCCGTCGTGGTAGCCGTCCAGGTCGGCGCCGAACAGCTCGACGAGCCCACCGAAGCGTTCGTGGATGTCCGATCCGATGCCCGTGACGATGTGGACCGACGGCTCCCTGATCTGTAGGACGTCCACGCCCCTGTCCTCGGCGAAGGCCGCCACCGTGTCCAGATAGGCGGCCTCGACCGGACCGTAGTCGCTGTCGGTGTCTTCGCGGCCGATGTAATGGCCCCGCTCATCCCGATCAACCGGGTTGTACTTCGTCACGCGCCAGACGCGAAGCGTCGGAGCCTGCCTCCCCATAGTCACCTCACGATCATGGCAGAACCTATGACGCGGACCGACGGCTCGATGCGCGTGGTTTCCGGGTTCACCGACCGGTTCGAGCGCACTACTTTCGACAAAGCGGATGCCGAAGCGGCCACCAGCCGTGACGCTGCGTAGCGCGCCGGATCGCGGCAGATCCGGATGCTGCGTTGTGGCAGTGTCACGCCATGGAGCCGGCAGCAGACCACGACGCCGCACGTGCGGTCTCCGTGTCCTGCTAGACCGCGGCGAGGATCCGCGCCAGCTCTGTGGGCCGCGTCATCATCGGCCAGTGTCCGGAGTCGATGTCGACCAGGTCGACGTGCTTGGCCCGGGCCAGCTCGGGTACGTCTCCCGCGGCGATCGATTCCTGCGCCTCGGCAGGCGTGAACTCCGGGCACACCACCACGACCGGGACGTCGAATCGCCGCTCGTCCGTCAGCCGTACGACGCCCCTGGCCACGCCCTCGGGAACCGGGATCGCCGCCGCCGCGAAGGCCTGCCGGGCCTGCTCGTCCAGGTCGGCCGCGTCCGCCCCGTTGAACGGTCTCCAGCCTGGGAACGGCATGACGCCGTCGCTGATCTCGAAGAAGTCGGCGTACGGCCGCCCGTCGCCTGAGGGGAACCCGCCGATCAGCACGACCTTGGCCACGCGCCCGGGCCGCGCGTCGGCCGCCATCCAGGCCAGGGTGCAGGCTGCGGAGTGCCCCACCACCACCGACCTGCCGGGACCCCCGTCCACGGCGGCAAGCACTGCGGTCAGCTGGTCGGCCAGCGTCGCCGACATGTTCCCGTCGCCCTGCCCCGGCAGGGTCACCGGCACCGCATGGCGGCCCCTCTTTTCCAGCTCGCACGCGACGCTGGTCCACACCGACCCGTCGAGCCATAGGCCACCCAGGAGCACGATCTGTTCTGCAGTCATGGAATCAACCTAGAGGCGATTCCGGACGTTCTACTTCCGTTACTCTTTCCGCTGTGCGAACCGGTCCGAGCCCTACCGCCCGGGCCCTGCGCGCGCTCGAGATCCTGCAGGCACGTCCCGGCGCGACTGCCGACCAGCTCGCCTCCCTCCTAGGCGTGACGGAGCGGGCCGCGCGACGCTACGTCGGGATCCTTCGCGAGGCCGGCATCCCGGTCGAATCGGTCCGCGGGCCGTACGGCGGCTACCGGCTGGGCCGCGGCACCCGGCTACCGCCGGTCGTCTTCACCCAGGAGCAAGCGCTCGGCCTGGTCATGGCCGTGCTCGACGGGCAGCCGGCCGCGATCGATGCCGACGACCTGATCGGCTCGGCGCTCAGCAAGGTCATCCGGGCTCTCCCCGACAGCGTCGGACGGCAGGCGGCGGCACTGCGGGCGTACGCCTCGGCCACCCCTGACCGACATTCGGCCCGCCCTGACCCCGCCACCACAAGCGCCCTGGTCGCCGCCGTCGCCGACCGGCGCCGCGTCCTGGTCACCTATCGAGGCGAGAGCGGCGAGGAGTGGGACGCCGAGGTCGACCCGTGGGCAGTCGTGGTGCGGTACGGGCGCTGGTACCTGCTGTGCCACTCGCACCGCGCGGACGCGATCCGCACGTACCGTATCGACCGGGTTCGGGCCGTGCGGCAGATGCCGCACGGCTTTACGCCGCCCGACGACCTGGATCCGGTTGCCGCGCTCGAGGAGAATCTCGGCACAGGCTGGAAGTACCCCACCCGCGTGGTGTTCCACGCGCCGCGGGAGAAGGTGGCACCGTGGATCCGGCCGCCGATGGGCCGCCTCGAGCCGGACGGCGACCGGTGCGTACTGGTCGGCAGCACCCGAAACCCCGCGATGTACGCCCAGGAATGGCTGGCCGTTATCCCCTTCGACTTTTCTGTGGAAGAAGGCCCCGAACTACATGCCGCCGTGGCCACGGTCGCGGCCCGCTTCAGCACAGCACTCTCGCCTTCGCCGCCCGAAACCCGGCCCGGCGACTAGCGCCGACGACATCCGACGGCTGCCGGCTCGCTGGTAACGGAACGTCACGATGGCCGTCCGCCCGTTCCTGTGGATCTCGCTGAAGCCGCTGGCCGGCTCGCGGGCGGTTGAAGGCTCGGACGTGCCTCCGCCATCTGGACGACGGCGATCAGCCTGGAGACCATCCAGGCCACGCCTATGGACGGCTTCATGCTGCGTCGATCGTTCGCGGCCGACCCCATTGCAGTTCCTCTGCGATTTGCCGGTTCCCGTCGAGCACCTCGGCGTTGTGTGTCTGCAGGGATCCGAGCGGGCCCCGACGTCGCCGTTAGGGCCCCCGTAGCGCCGGTAGGTGATCGGCTGGCCGCTGCGGTACCGGAACAACGGCCCCTCCTCGATTGCGTGCCGCTGCAGATACCGCATAAGTGTGGGCGACACCGGCTGCCACCGCACGGTCTCGCCCATCTCCCGCAGCCGGATCAGACACTGATCCGGGTCCAGGTCGACCGGACGCCACGCCAACGCCCCGCCCCGGCGGCACGCCGTCTCGGTGTGCAACCGCAGCAGCAAACTATCCAACGCCGGATCATCACCCGTGCTCGCCGCGACCTCGTTGATCTCCGCCAGCCGAGTGTCCGCCAACGCCCGTCGGGTACTCGGCAACCGCCGCGGCTTCGCCAATCTCAACGCAGGGCTGTCCGCCTCCGACAGGAACCCGTCGGCGGGCTGACCATGTCGGCCAAGGCCGTCAGCGGATACACCACGAGCAGGTTCGCGACGTCGCCAACATCCTGACCACGCTCGACCTGCCGCCCAGCGACGACACCAACCGCCGCGTACTCGCGGTCCTGACCTACCTCCGCCTCCGGCCCTCGATGCGCTGAACGGGGTTGCGAAGATAAACAATCTTCGACGAAACTCCCCTGACCGTCCCGCCGGACACCGGCGGGCCCAACCCCGCAGGGGATCCCATGCAGCCGTTGCACCCGGAGTCGACCTCACGGCGTCCGGTTTGGATGTGGGCCGGCGGCGCTGCGGGGCTCGGACTCGCCCTCGCCATGTTCCTTAACAACAGCGGACCGCTCACCGACGCTGCGGCGAGCCGGCCGACCACCGGCACCCGGGTGGTCTCCGGCGCGGTGGTGTTCGGCGACGGCGCATCCTTCACCAGGGATGACCACGGCGGCTGCGCCGGCATCGGCGCCCACGCCGACGTCATCGACGGCGCCCAGGTGCTCATCATGACCACAGGCGGGTTGGCCGCCGGGAGGCTGACCGACCCGCAGGCGCTTACCGACGGCACCTGCCGATTCCGGTTCTCCGTCCGCGGGGTGCCGACCGGGCAGGACGCCTACCTGGTCATGGTCGCCGACCGGGACCCCCGCCAGTACACCGAACAGGAGCTGACCGGCGCGCCGGTGAGCCTGCGCGTCGACTGAAACCGGTCAGAGGTCCAGCGGCTCCAGATGAGCGGATGTTCGCGCCGATCGCCGCTAGATTCGTGCTCGTGGACACCGAGGGGTGGTTCTGGATCAGGACCGTTGGCGCGCCGCGGGACGGCGACCCTCGTGATGGCGAACTGCACCAGTCGACTCGCGAAGGTGCCACGTTCGCGGCCACTCAGTCGAGACAGAACTCGTTGCCCTCGATGTCCTGCATCACGAGGCACGACTCGTTGTTGCTATCGGCAGGCAGTAGTCGCACGCGTACCGCGCCGAGCGGGACCAGTCGTGCGCATTCGGCCTCAAGTGCGGCCAGGCGCTCTTCACCCACGAGCCCGGTGCCGACCCGCACGTCAAGATGCAGCCGATTCTTGACGACCTTGCCTTCGGGAACGCGCTGGAAGAACAGTCGCGGGCCCACACCTGAGGGATCAATGCATGCGAACGCTGAACCCTGATGCTCAGGCGGCAGCGCGCGATCGAAATCGTCCCAAGTAGCAAACCCCTCCGGTGGCGGCGGTACGACGTACCCCAACACCTCGCACCAGAAACGAGCGACGCGCTCAGGTTGTGCGCAGTCGAAGGTGACTTGGATCTGCTTGATCGACGCCATCGGTCCACCATATGCGATTCCTTGACGTCTTGAGACCGGCCGATACTGCCCGGGCCGCGTACCTGGTGGCGTCTGACGTGCTCCCGGTGACGACCCGGCGGGTGTACGTCGGGCCTTCGGTGAACGCGCACCGCCGGATCGTGGGCTTTGTCGGCGTACTGCTCGCCCGCCGGAGCGCAGGTACGTCGACGACATGCCGGCGGGGACGACTGCACTGCTGGTCACCACGGGGACAAGGCGGATCGCGGACGACAGTCGACAGCCCAGGCAATGAAGATCAAATTAGAAAAATCAAGATTAGGGCGTTGACGGCTTAAAAAAATCAAGATACAAATGAATAGCGAGCATGTCGCCGAGAGTAAGGGAGCCGAGGGTGGACTGGCAGGAACTGACGGACCTGACGCACGGACGGCCGTTCGTGGTCGAGCGGGTCCGCCTCGCCGGCAGCGGCGTCGTGGTCGAGGGGCAGTTCGAGACGCCGCAGCTGGCTCAGCTCAGCGTCGACGACCAGGTGTTCGTCGCCGCGTTCGTACGGTCGCACGGTTCGATCAAGGAGATGGAGCGGATCTTCGGGGTGAGCTACCCGACGATCAAGTCCCGGCTGAACCGGATCGCCGAGCACCTCGACTTCGTCGACACCGACCCGGCGCCCACCGGCGCCGACGTCGTCGACCGCCTACAGCGCGGGGAGATCAGCGTCCAGGAGGCCCTGGCCGAGCTGGAGAGGTCCCGATGATTCCGCAGCTGGTGACGTACCGCCAACGCCGTCGCGACGGCCGCTGGCTGCGGCTGTACGTCCCGGTCGTGCCGGTCGTGCTGCTGCTGTCTCCGCTGCTGCTGGTGGCCGTGCTGGTCGGACTGGTCGCCTGCCTCGTCTTCCGGGTCAGCCTGGTGGGCGCGCTGCGCGGCACCGGGCAACTGCTCTGCGCGCTGCCCGGCACCCGGTTCGAGATTGAGGACGGCCGAACGGCCGTGCTGGTAAGCGTCAGATGACTCAGAAAGGGGAGGAGCGACAATGAACGAGCAGCGCCGCCAGATCCTGCAGATGCTGGCTGAGGGCAAGATCACCGCGGACGAGGCCGAGCGGCTGATCGACGCCCTCGAACGTGAACAGCCCGAGTCGCCGCCGGGAGCCGTGCCCCGCCCGAAACCCCGACCCAAGTACCTGCGCGTCGTGGTGAACTCGGAGGACGACTTCGGCGGCGACGGTCCAAGCCGGGTCAACATCCGGGTCCCGCTACAACTGCTGCGCGCCGGGGTCCGGCTCACGAGCCTCATCCCTCCGCAGGCACTCACCCAGGTCAACGCGGAGCTGAACAAATCAGGGATACCCATCGACCTCACCCAGCTCAAGCCGCAGCACATCGAGGAGCTCATCGAGCAACTCGATGAGCTCACCGTCGACGTCGACCAGCCCGACACCAAGGTGCAGGTGTTCTGCGAATGACACCGCCACAGCGCCGGACGCCCGCCCGCACCACGCGGTCGGGCGGCCGTCCGGCCGGCCGGCGGCCGCGGGCGTTCAACCCGTCACGCGACGGAGCCGCAGTGTCCGACCCGGCCACCGCGCCCCACCCGGCGACAAGACCATGCAGCCGCCGCTTCCCGGCACAGGAACATCCTCATCTAATGGGTTCCCTGCGGGTGCAGGATGGCTCCGGTAGCGGTTGGCGGGTCAGCACTCCACTCATCAGGCCTTCGAGGTCGTGCGGCAGACCGTGCTCCCGTCTCCGCCGGGTCGGCGGCCAGCCCGATGTGTCCGTCCGGGCGGACGAGGATCAGGGCGTCGGTGCCGCATGTGCCGCGTGTCCGTCGTCGTCGAGGAGGCCGTCTGGCCCGACAAGGTAGGGCGTGACGATGTTTTGTCTCGATGTCGCCGAGCACTGTGGCGCAGCGTCACCAAGGCCGAGCAGGGTGAAGTGCGGGCCACGGAAGAGGTCGAAGAGGCGAGTTGACGAGCCGGTGACCGGGTCGCGCAGTGGCCCGTCCGGTGCCCGGTCGCCTGGTCGCGGTCCGGTGGATCGGCCGGCCGATGGTCACGATGCACTGCCCGCGCGGCGCAGGTGAGGTTGCTCGGGAGGAAGCGCGCGCAGTTGCCGCTCCAGCTCCAAGACCCGGTCGGCGTAGGGCGCAAGGCGGGCCCGCTCGATGGCGAACAGCAGGTCGTCCTCCACCTTGAACTCGGCTTCCCGCGACAGCCCCCACGCCTGCGCCATCCAACTGCCGAAGGCGAAGATCGAACCTATGACCAGCGCCGCGCCGAGCTGCCCGACCGTGCCGCCGACCAGGGTGAGCACGACACCCACGACGAACGCGACGGCGAGCAGCAGCCGATACCGCCGCGCCACCCCGGCCGCATTGAACGGACCGATCAGCGGACGTCCCGACCCAGTCCAGAGGCCCCAGCCGCGCCGGTGCGATGCCTGGTCCCGGAACTCGGCGTACGCGGCCCTGAACTGCCCGAGCAACTCGTCGCGGTCCGACGTGTCAACGCCCATGCTCATGCCTCCACGCCCGCCGCGATCGACAGCAATGCATCGACAGTAGGCAGTCGGCGCAAGTCCACGCACCGGATGTTCGAACGCGACGGCTCGGGGCGCACTGGAACCACGAAAGGTGGGAGTTACCGGATCTGCGGCCGGCCGGGCCGGGATCGGGCAGCCGCGGCGCAGGGGCTTCGACACGGATCTGTCAACGGGGGTTGACAACACCGGAGGTGTCAACGTAAGTTGACGACATGAGTCAGGCAACGGAACTCGCGGCGGCAGCCGGCAGCACCGACCCGAAGGTCGGGCTCCGGGCGGTGCTCGCCCTGCGCCGGCTCCTCGAACGGCTGGAGGTCGTCCAGGTGGACAACGCCCGTCGACAGGGCTGGTCCTGGCAGGACATCGCCGACACGCTCGAGGTCAGCCGGCAGGCGGTCCACAAGAAGCATGCCGGGCGACCGGCGGTCCGAGGATCCTGGGAGGCGTGATGTTCGAACGGTTCACCGACCGGGCCCGTGCGGTCGTCAACCGGGCGGTCGACGAGGCGCGGGCCGAGCGGCAGCGGCCGGTCGGCACGGAGCACCTGCTGCTCGGCGTGCTCGCCGACGGCGACGCCCTGGCCGGCCGGGTGCTCACCGAGGCGGGGGTGCGCGCCGAAGACCTGCGCGCCGCCATCGCCCGGCACACCGCGCCCGGCGCCAGCGGGCTCGGCGAGGCCGACGCCGCCGCGCTGCGGGAGATCGGCATCGACCTCACCGCCATCGTCGCCCGGATCGAGGAGTCCTTTGGCCCCGACGCGCTGCGCGAGGCCGCGCCCGCGCCGCGCCGCCGCTGGGGCTTCCGGCGGCACGACGACTCACGGTTCTCCCCCCGGGCCCGGAAGGTGCTGGAGCTCTCCCTGCGCGAGGCGATCCGGCTGCGCCACCGCCACATCGGCACCGAGCACATCCTGCTCGGCCTGCTCCGCGAGGGCGGCGGCCTCGCCGCCCTGGTGCTCACCGAGGCCGGGCTGAGCCTCGACGACCTGCGCCGGCGGGTCGAGACCGCGCTGCGGACGGCGGCCTGACCAGTGGCCGGCGGTGCGCGGGAGGCGGCGCGCGGCCCGACCGGTGGTGTCCGTCCTCAAACCTGATTGCGGCCTGTGCAACGTCGCCCCTCGCCGGCTCGCTGACCGGCCGCGCCTGCCGCACAGGTCGCGGCGCTGACCCGCGAGGTGCGGGTGGTCCGCGACGGGGACACCGACCGGGCCTCCGACCACTATCCGGTCGTCGCCGAGCTGGACCTGCGCCCGGCCTGACCGGCTCGCCGGTGGGCGCCACCGTGGGGCCGGCGCGTGCAACCGTTTCCGCCGCTGCGGCCATCCCAAGGGTGACAGCGCTGACGACGCGGGGGAGCGACCGATGTACGGCAGACAGGAACCCCTGGCACGCCCGCTCTTCCGGCCGGACTGGCTGCCCGACGGGATGACCCACCGAACGTGCTCCAGCCGGCGGCGGGAGCAGTCCCTGATCGCCTGGGAAGGCCCGCCGACGGGTCCGATGGCAGGGAGCCGGGTGGTGTCGGTGCGGGTGGACTCGGACGTGGATGTGTCCGCGACGTACCGCGGCTGGCGGAGTGGCCCGGCCGTACCGGTGCACGGCCGACCGGCGCGGCTGTGCACCGACCCGGAGGACGGGCATACCTCGCTGTCCTGGAAGTACGCCCCCGACGCGACGGTGACCGTGCTGGGCACCAACCTGCCCCGCCCCGCCGAGACGCTGCGGCGGATCGCCGAGGGGCTGGTCTGGGCGGAGCAGCCGGTCCGGGTGCCCTTCCTCGCCGTGACCCCACCCGACGGTGCGCGCTGGGACGGGACGGTCGTCGACTGGCGGGACGGTCGGTGGCACCGGGCACGTTGTGGGTATCGGCTGATCGGCTCGGCGGGACCGCACGAGGACCTGACCGTCGGTGTGGTGCGGGACGACCCGGACGGAACGACCGTCGCCGAACGGACGGTCCGGGTGGACGGCGCGCCGAGCGGCCTCGGGACGTACCGGGTGGGTGGGCTGGGCGCGGACTGCGCCGCCGAGGTCGCGGCATTCACCATCCGGGGCCTCGCCGCGCTGGGCGGCCCGGACGGTGCCCTCGCCCTCGCCGCCACCGTCCGCCTGGTCGACCGTCCCGGCGACGAGTCCACCTGGAGACTTCCGTGAGCCGTGCAACCGTTTCCGCCGCCCATCCGTACGGTGAGGACGTCGGCGTCCGGAACGGGGAGTGGTCGATGCATGCCACGCAGCGGCAGGAGTACGTGGAGTTCGTCGAGGCGGTGACACCGAAGCTGCGACGGACCGCGTACCTGCTGACCGGTGACGCGCACCGGGCCGACGACGTGGTGCAGCAGACCCTCACCCGGCTCTACGTGAAGTGGGGCCGGGCGCGGGGTGCCGACGACGTCGGCGCGTACGTGCACCGGATGCTGGTCAACGCGTTCCGGCAGGAGCGGCGCTCCCGGTGGTTCGGTGTGCAGCTCTTCGAGCGGGCACCCGAGCCCGAGCCTCGGGGCGGACCATCCGGCCCGGGGGAGTCCGTGGTGGACGCGGTGGCGGTGCGGGCCGCGCTGGCGGCGGTGCCGCCCGGCCAGCGGGTGGTGCTGGTGCTGCGCTTCTATGCCGACCTCAGCGTCGAGCAGACCGCCGAGGTGCTCGGCTGCTCGGCCGGGAACGTGAAGAGCCAGACGGCGCGGGGGCTGGCCGCGCTGCGCAGGCAGCTGCCGCTGGAAGACGCGACGGAGGTGAACCGATGACCGGGAACGAGGAGACGGTGGTCCGGGCCCTGTTGGCGAGGGCGGCTGACGAACTGCCGGCCGGAGGAGTGCCGACGGAGACGCTGCTGGTCGCGGGGCAGCGGGCGGTGCGACGTCAACGCGGGCTCGCCGCCGGCGCGGTGGCGGCGGTCGCCGCGGTCGTGCTGCTCGGGTCGGCCGGCCTGGTGGACGGGGCGGGCCCGTCGACCACGCGCGCCGACCAGGGGTCGCCGTCGCCCGACCGGAGCGTCCCGACCGTCGCCCCGAGCCGCCCCGCCCAGACCCTCTCCGTCGCGGCGGCAGGCGCTCCCACCACCACCCGGGGGGAGGCGCCGAGGGTGGCGCCGGCCCGGTTCGACCCGACCCGGCGGTCGTTCCGGCTCGGGTGGGTTCCGCCGGGCGCCGTCCACCAGTCGAGCCTGACCGGCGTCGCGATCCTCTCGGCGGAGGCGGACGTGCCGGACGCGCTGGTCCCGGGCGGGCCGGCGGAGCCGGGACCGATGATGGGCTCAGCCCGGTCGGTCACGGTCCGGATGGGCGCGCGTGGCGTCGACATCTTCTCGCCGCAACTCGGGTCGGGACTGGTGGGAAGTGGGGTGCCGGTCGGGGAGGCCCCCGGCAGGGCGGCAGCGCCGGTCGACGGGCACCCGGCGTTCCTGCACGGCGACGGGGAGCAGACGCTGCTGTCGTGGGAGTACGCGCCGGACGGCTGGATCTCCGTCACCGTGCGGAGCTTCACCGAGCCCGAGCAGGTCGCGCGTCAGGTTGCCACCGGGCTGACCTGGCAGGACCAGCGCGTCACCGTGCCGTTCCGGCCGGTCGCCGTCCCGGCCCGTGCCACGCTCGCCGGCGTCGAGCTGCGCACCTGGGACGGGAGGTGGCTGGACGCCGACGCGCGCTACCTCGTGCCTGGCGGGACCGGTGCCGAGGCGACTCGCCGGGACCTCTCCATCGGCGTGAGCAACGGGATGTTCGCCGGGGACGGGAGCGACTTCGGCCGCTCCAGGACCATGGTGGACGGTCGGCTCGGCTCGGCAATGGACGGCCCGAAGGGCCTGGGTGCCTACCGGGTCGCGCAACTGCCCGGCTGCGCCGACTGCGTCGCCGAGGTCGGCACGGAATCCCAGGCCGCCCTCACCGCGGTCGGTGGCCGTACCGGTGCCCTCCGCCTGGCCGCCTCCCTCCGCCTGGTCCCCACCCCCACCGACCCGGCCAACTGGCGTCCCCTTTGACCGAGGGTGTGAACAGGGACAAGGCCCGGACCGACGCGGCCGCGTCAGAGGACGAGGTTGAGCAGCACCGTCAGCACGACCGAGGCGAGGATCGAGAAGAGGATCATCAGGAGGCAGCCGATGCCCCCGCCGACCGGGCGGACCTCCGTGTTTCCGATACGCATGCCTTCACCCTGCCAGGGTCGTCAGTGAGCAGGGCACGGATCGCGTCGGCAACCTGCCGGGGCGCGGCGCCCTGCACGTGATTCCGAGGCGTCGGCCCGGCGAGCGGTGGTTCCCAGGCGTCGGCCCGCCGAGTGAGGGTTCCGTGAGCGTCGCCGGCCGAGCGGCAGTCCTGAGGTGTGTCGCAGACGCTTTGGAGCTGATGTTGTAAACGACTCACGGTTGCGGTCCGGCGGCCGGCGGCGGGCGGGCCTTCGCCCGTGATCCGTTCACGACATCAGCTCCAAAGCGGGCCGCCACCGGTCCCAGCGCCGACCAGACCCGTCGAGCCCGCCGGCCCGGCCTGCCAGGGCGGGCCACACGCCGGGCGGAGCCGGGTCGCCCTTCGGCGCGGGCAGGGGAGCCTCCGCCAGGGTGTCCACCGACCGATCAGCCCGCGGCTTCACAGCTCGCGCAGCCGGGGCAGCAGCTCCTGACTTGACCGGTTCAGTGCCGGTGACGCCACATCCTGAGGTAGGGATGATCGCCCCTGTGGCGGCCCGCGGTCGGCGTGGGTCGCCACAGGCCGTCCCGGCGTGCCGGGCGGGAACCCGGGCGGCTCGGCGCCGGGGCCAGCACCAGCTTCGGCTTCATCGCCAGCTGGAACGGCACCAACGCCGCGCCTGCGGTGACCTGCACCGCGAGCTGAGGCCCTCGCACGACCGGTGGCCGGGTCCGCGCGGACCCGGCCACCTCCCCTTCCGGGTACGACCACCCGGTCGGCCGGGGTCAGCCGTCCGCCGCCCCGCCGGCGAGCCGGGCGGCCCGCATGGTCAGGTAGCGCTGTTCGGGCAGGCTGGTCGTGCCGCCGGCCGCCGCCCGGTAGTGCGCCACCGCCCGCTTCCGGTCATCGGCCATCTCGTGAAGGTGCGCCCGGGCCGCGTCGAGCCGGTGGTGCCCGGCGAGCCGGGGGTCGGTGGCGAGCGTGGCGAGCGCCGCCAGGCCGGCCTCGGGACCGTCCACCATGGCGGCCGCCACCGCCCGGTTGAGCGAGACCACCGGGTTGCCGGAGAGTCGTTCGAGCACCTGGTAGAGGGCGAGGATCTGCGGCCAGTCGGTGGCGTCGGCGCTGGGCGCCTCGTCGTGCAGCGCGGCGATCGCGGCCTGGAGCTGGTACGGGCCGACCGGCCCCCGGGCCATCGCCCGGGTGACCAGCGTGGTCCCCTCGGTGATGGCGGCGGCGTCCCAGCGGCTCCTGTCCTGGTCGGCCAGCGAGATCAGCTCACCGGACGGGCCGGTGCGGGCGGCGGCCCGGGCGTCGGTGAGCAGCATCAGTGCGAGCAGCCCGGCGACCTCGCTGTCGTCGGGCAGCAGCGCGTGCATGGCCCGGGTCAGCCGGACCGCCTCCTCCGACAGGTCCACCCGGCGCAGGTCGGGGCCGAGGCTGGCGGTGTGTCCCTCGGTGAAGATCAGGTAGAGCACGTGCAGCACGGCGGCCAGCCGGTCCTGCCGGTCACGCTGGTCGGGCAGCCGGAACGGCACCCCGGAGTCCCGGATGCGCTGCTTGGCGCGGCTGATCCGCTGGGCCATGGTGGCCTCGGGGACGAGGAACGCCCGGGCGATCTCGGCGGTGCTGAGCCCGCCCACGGCCCGCAGGGTCAACGCGATCGCCGACGCCGTCGACAGCGTGGGATGGCAACAGAGGAAGAGCAGCACCAGGGTGTCATCCCGGTCCGTCGCCAGCGACTCGTCCGCCGCCGGGGCCGTGCGCCGCAGGTCGGGCTCCCGCCGGGCGGCGTGGTCCTCCCGCTCGCGCCGGGCCGTCTCGGCCCGGACCAGCTCGATCATCCGGCGGTAGGCGACCTGGACCAGCCAGCCGCGCGGGTTGTCCGGCAGCCCCTCCGTCGCCCACTGGGTGGCCGCGTCGAGCAGCGCCTCCTGGACGGCGTCCTCGGCGGTGGCAAAGTCGCCGAACCGGCGGGCGAGCACGCCGAGGACCTGCGGCGCCAGCTCGCGCAGCAGGTCCTCGGCGGGTCGGTCCGGGGTGTCCAGGCGTCACAGCTCCTGGGGCGGCGCCGACATGATCGGGTGCACCTCGATCGGCATGTTCAGCGGACGGCCGCCGGGGCCGGGGGCGGTGGAGATGTACGCGGCGATCCCGACCGCCCGCTGCGGGGTCTCGCAGTCGACGATCCACCAGCCGGCGAGGAACTCCTTGGTCTCGGCGAACGGCCCCTCGGTGACCACCGGCGCGCCGCCCGCGCCGGCCCGGACGATCCGCGCCTGCTGCGGCCCGGCCAGCCCCTCGGCCTGGACCAGCTCGCCGTCGGCGGAGAGCTTGCCGTCCACCTCCCGCATGAACGCGATGTGCGCGGCGATCTCCTCCGGCGTCCAGGTGTCGATCGAGGGGAAGTCGGTCCCGGCGGCGCTGAACTGCATCAGCAGCATGTACTTCACGGCTGGCTCCTCACGTCCGAGCACCGATTCTCGGTGCTTCCACCCTGAGGTAGAAGCCGCCGCTCCGGTTCTCGACATCCGCGCGGAGAAATTTCCGAACTTTCTCAGACGACCGCGGTGACCTCCAGCAGCAGCGCCTGCTCAGGGTGCAGGGCCGGCATCCACGATACTGGAGTGCCCGAGCAGGTCTTGCAGGGTTTCAGATCGTCGGGTTGATCGGCTCGCCGTCTTTCGGGTGAACACATACCCGGGAGTCGCTCCATGCGTTGCCGGCGGCTTGGCGCCGGTCGCGACAATGCTCGAGTTGCCGGCGGCGGTGTTCGTGCAGGATGGCGACGGTGTGCTTGTCCAAGGGCGACCGCACGGCGGCCGGCGGCGGTCTTCGGGAGCCCGCGGCGACGCCGTGGCACGCGGTCAGACGAGGCCGGCGTCGTGGGCGAGAAGCGCTATCTGAGTACGGTTGTCGAGGTCGAGCTTGGTCAGGATGTGCGAGACATGGGTCTTCACGGTGGCCAGGGTCATGTTGAGCGCGGTGGCTATCTCGGCGTTGTTGCGGCCCTGGCCGATCGCCACGACGACGTCGTGCTCGCGCGGGCTGAGCGCCGCGAGGGTGGCCTTGGCCCGGGCGTACGCGCCGGCCTGGACGGCGACCCGGTCCATCAGCCGGCGGGTGATCCGTGGGGACAGGATCGGCTCGCCGGCCGCGACCTGCCGGACCGCCTCGGCGATCCGGGCCGGCGGGGTGTCCTTGAGTAGGAAGCCGCTGGCCCCGGCACGCAGCGCGTACAGGATGTTCTCGTCGGTGTCGAACGTGGTCAGCACGATGACCTCGGGCGGCCGCGGGCGGGCCCGCAGGCGGCGGGTGGCGGTTATCCCGTCGACCCGGGGCATGCCTAGGTCCATCAGCACGACGTCGGGGGCGTGTGCGTCGACCGCGGCCGGCACCTGGTCGCCGTCGGCGGCCTCGCCGACCACTGCGATGCCCGGGGCACCGTCGAGCATCATGGTCAGCCCGGCGCGGACAAGCGCGTCGTCGTCGACGACGAGTACGCGTACCGGCGGCGGGGTCACGCCGGCCATGGTATCGACGCGTGCAGCCGGAACTCGCCGCCGACCACCTGGTGGTCGAGCTGTCCGCCGGCCAGGTGCACCCGCTCGGTGAGCCCGACCAGCCCGGCGCCCCCGGACCACCCGGGCGGCGCCGCCCGATCCGGCGTCAGCGCATTGCGTACGTCGATCTCCAGGCCCGCGCCGGGCCCGCCGTGCAGGGCGACCTGGACCGGCTGGCCGGCGGCGTGTTTGCGGGCGTTGGTCAGGCCCTCCTGGATCACCCGGTACGCCGTACGGGCCACCGACGGAGGCGCCTCGGCGGGCTCGTCGACCGCCTCGCGCAGCAGCACCTCGGTGCCGGCGTCGCGGGACTCCTCGACCAGGCGCGGGACGTCGGCCAGCACCGGCTGAGGGCGGATGCCTTCGCCGTTCGGCGGGTCGTCGTCGCGCAGCAGCGAGATCACCTCCCGCAGCTCGTCGAGCGCCTGGTGCACGCCGTCCCGGACGACCCCCGCAGCCCGGGACAACTGCTCGGGCGAGGAGTCCGGACGGTACTCCATCGCGCCAGCGAAGGTGGCCAGCAGCGACAGGCGGTGGGCGAGGACGTCATGCATCTCCCGGGCGATCTTGCGGCGTTCCAGCATGCGCGCCACGGCCACCCGGCGGCCCTGCTCCGCCTCGGCGCGGCGGGCCCGGTCGCGCAGCGAGCGGATCAGCGCTTCGCGGGCCTGCGCCCAGGCACCCCAGCCGAGCAGCGCACCGTAGCCGATGGTGACCAGCGCCAGCCACCAGCCGTACGACATGCCGCCGTTGGACCGCCAGACGCCTTGGACCGCGTGCGCGGCGAGCCCGGCCACCGCCACCGCGATCGCGACCGGGGCGCGCCGGCGCCGCGCCACCTGTAGCGCGCCGATCGTGGCCGGCGGGGTGGCCGCCGGCGAGATCGCGGCCAGCACGGTGAGCACGGCCGTGGTGGCGACCGGCCGCCACAGCACCAGCGGCGTCAGCAGCCAGCTCAGCGCGCCGGCCGCGAGGTCGAGCGCGAGCAGCGGGCCGGGCGGGCGGTCGCTCCACCAGCCCAGGATCGTCCCCGCGACGAGCACGCCGGACGTGGCCAGGAGCGTGGCCAGGGAGGCGATGCTGCGGCGGCGGTCGCAGTCTTCCGCCCCGAGGGAGAAGCTGTTCACCCGGCGAGGCTAACCGGCGGGTGCGGGCGCCGACACCTTCCAAAGTTGGTGGTCGGGTTCTCCTAAGCGGGCACCGGCGCAGCTAACGGCCGGATGTGCGCACCCGGCCTGGACCGCGAAGCTCGTCGGCATGACGAACGACATGCAGCAGTCCGACCCGACCTGGACCATCGCACGGCGTGCGGGCCGCGCGATCACCGTCGCCGCGGGAGCGGCCGGCGCCCTCCTCCTGTGGGTCGTCAACGACCCGTGGGCCGGCATCGACCTCACCGTCCGTCAGGGCGACGCCAACCAGCACATCGGCCCGGTCGTCGTCGCGGCGGCCGCGCTGGTCGCCGGCCTGGCCGCCTGGGGCCTGCTCGCGCTGCTGGAGCGCACCGTCCGCCGCCCCGCCCGGACGTTCCGGATCATCGCGCTGATCGTGCTGGTGCTCTCGCTGGCCGGCCCGCTGGGCAGCGGCGTCGGCACCAGCAGCCGGCTGGTGCTGCTCGGCATGCACCTGACCGTCGGCGCGGCCCTGATCATCGGGCTGCCCGGCCGACGGAACTACCGGGGGTGCCGGTAAGCCTACGCACCAGCGGCCAAGCCCACGAACAGCCGCTGGCCAACCCGACGCGGACGCACTGCCCCGTCCGCTTCCCAGGCACTTCACAGCGGCTCCGGTTAGGGTGCGCCGGGTAAATCTCCGCGCTCCGCACTGGAGCGTCTCGTCCGTACGGGAGTGTCGATGGTCTTCAAGAAGATGCTGAGCGCGTTCGGCGTGGGTGGGCCCAGCGTCGACACCGTCCTGGCCAACCCGAACACCCGGCCCGGCCTGACCCTCGACGGGCAGGTCAACATCGTCGGCGGCGATGCCCTGTCCAACATCGAGCAGATCACTGTCGGCCTGGTCACCCGGGTGGAGATCGAGGGCGGCGACACCGAGTTCGCCGGCATCATGGAGTTCCAGCGGATGGCGGTCAGCGGGCCGCTGCAGCTGGCGCCGAAGCAGCAGCTGTCCATCCCGTTCCAGCTGCCGGTGCCGTGGGAGACCCCGATCACCGACGTGTACGGCCAGCGCCTGCACGGCATGACCATGGGTCTGCGTACCGAACTGGCGATCGCCCGCGCGGTCGACAAGAGCGACCTGGACCAGGTCAACGTCCACCCGCTGCCGGTGCACGAGCGGATCCTGGAGGCCTTCCAGCGGCTGGGCTTCCGGTTCAAGCACGCCGACCTGGAGCGCGGGCACATCCGCGGCAGCCAGCAGACGCTGCCGTTCTACCAGGAGATCGAGTTCTTCGCCGCGCCGCAGTACGCGCAGGCGGTCACCGAGGTCGAGCTGACCTTCGTGACCAGCCCGCACGGCGTCGAGGTGATCCTCGAGTGCGACAAGCGGGGTGGCTTCCTCAGCGCCGGTCACGACGCGTTCGGTCGCTATACCGTGTCGCACGCCGACGCCGACCGGGTCGACTGGACGCAGGTCGTCGACGGATGGCTGCGGGAGACCACCTCCCGCTACGGCAGCCTGCGCGCCTCCGGCTTCGGCGGCCCCCAGAAGTACGGCCACGGCCACGGCCACCGGGGTCACGGCATGGGCGGCATGGTCGCCGGCGCGGCGCTCGGCGTCGCCGGTGGCCTGATCGCCGGAGAGCTCATCGGGGACGCCTTCGAGGGCGACTTCGGCGGCGACGACTTCGGTGGCGACTTCGAGTGAGTTGACGACGACGGTGGCCCCCGGGACGCGTCCCGGGGGCCACCGTTCTCACGGTGTTGATCTCGTGGGTCAGTGGCGTGCCATGCGCTCTGCACCGCTGCGGAAGCTGCTGCCCGCCTTGGCCAGGCCCCGGCTACCCAGGTAACCGATGGTCAGCAGGGTGATGAGGAACCAGGCCTGCGGGGCGCGGAAGACGTCCACCCCGGCCGCGTTGCTGCCGACCAGGTACGACGCGCCCAGCACGCCGATCACGGCGGCGACGTAGACCCAGAATTCGGTCGTGGCGAACGACAGCTTGGTCTCCGTCCCCGCTGCCTGCATCGGCCGCTCGCGGTGCCCGCCCTGCGCCATCGGCATCTGACGGGTCGGAGCCTCGTTCATCGGCGCCCGGTTGGGCGCCTCCTGCATCGGCGCTCGGTTGGGCGACTCCTGCATCGGCCGGTTTATGGGCCTGGTGGATGCAGCCTGCGTGCTCATCTGGTCCTCCTCAGGATTTGATGAGTGCCTGCACTCCCCCGCCCCGCTACCGCGTGTCGGCCACGGCGCGGTTCGCATTCATGGCGCGGGCACCTGCCGTCTACCCGGGCCCTCCGAGGAGGTAACACCATCCCGCCAGGGGATTGCCGCCGGCCGGTGGCGCCCCGCGGGAGCGCCACCGGCGTGGTACGTCAGCGCAGGCCGTTGCGCACGGCCACCTGGACCAGCAGGTCCGGATCGTCGGTGATCAGGCCGTCCACCCCCAGGTCGATGACCCGCTGCATCACCGCCGGATCGTTGACGGTGTACGGCACGACCGTGAGCCCGTACCGCTGCTGGAGCACCGGCACCCGGGGGCCATGGAAGTAGGCCGGGTTCTCCCGCAGGTACCAGTCGGCCGAGCTCACCGTGCCCTGGCCCGGGTCGTGCACCTGCCAGTTGGCTGACACCGTCGTCGCGCCCGAGGCGCGGACCAGCTTGCCGAGATCCTGGTGCTGCCACCAGTCCAGGCCACCGGTCCACGGGCTCCGCACCGACGGGTCGCCGTAGACGGCGCGCAGCGAGCATTCGTCGGCGAGGGAGGTGCACTCGTCCGGGCCGTACTGCCAGACCAGGGCGACCGTCTCGATCCGGGGGTCGAGCTGGTGGGCGTAGCGGATGGTGCGCCAGTCGAACGACTGGATTGTGGTCCGGCGGGTGAAGCCGGCCCGCTGGATCGCGCCGACCAGGGTGCGGGTGAAGCTGGCGTACGGCTCGGTGTCGTCCACCAGCGGACTGATCTTCGTCTCCACGTTCAGCCGCACGTCGTCGCGGCCGCTGGCGCGCACCAGGGCGAACACCTCGTCGAGGGCGGGAATCCGGGCGCCGGGCACGGCGACCTGGGCCGGGAACTCCGGCAACGTCCGGGCGCCGCAGTCGACCGTCTTCAGCTGGGCCAGGGTCAGGTCGTGCACCAGCTTGCCGACGTACGGGAACTCCGGGTCGCCTGGGCGCACCGGCGCGGTGTCGACGCAGTGCGACCCGTTGACCGTCCGGTCGTGCAGCACCACCAGATGTCCGTCGGCGGTGACGCCCGTGTCCAGTTCCAAGGTGGAGATCGCCGGGTTCTCCAACGCGTGCGCGAAGGCGGGCAGGGTGTTCTCCGGGCGGGTGGCCCGGCCGCCGCGGTGCGCCTGGATGTCGAACGGCGAGGCGTACGCCCGGGGCACCCGCTGGCCGCGCGCGGCCAGCAGGTCGCGGAGCCGGTCCGGGTAGTCGGTGATGATGCCGTCCACCCCGTCGTCGATCAGCTTCGCCATGGTCGGCACGTCGTCGACCGTCCACGGAATCACCTTGATCCCGTTGCGGTGCGCGTGGTCCACCAGGTCCCGGGTGACGTACGGCTGGTAGCCGGGGTCCGTCACGGCGCCGTTCTGCGGGAAGCCGTGCACCGGGGAGAACGCGCTCGCGCCGAAGCTGCGTACGGCCCGGATCGGGTCGCCGTCGAAGTCGTCGATGTCCAGCCCGCCGAGCCAGGGCGACGCGCCGGGCCGGCCGACCTGGAGGAAGTCGTAGTTGGTCAGGGCCACCACCGGCAGCCGAGGTTCGACCTGGCGCATCCGGATGAGCGCGCCCCAGTCGAAGCTCTGGATGGTGACCTGTTTCAGCAGCCCGGCGGCGCGGATCTCCCGTGCGGTCACCTGGACGAACTGTTCGCGGGGTGCGGTCTCGGTGGGCGCGCCGGCCTCCACCTTGGTCTCCACGTTGAGCGTCACGTCGTCGGCCCGGTAGCGCTTGACCAGGTCGAAGACCTCCCGTAGCAGGGGCATCCGGGCGCCGGGCACGGCCAGTTGGCCGGGCTTGTCCGGCAGGGTCCGGGATCCGCAGTCGAGGGTGCGCACCTGGGCCAGGGTGAGGGTGTTGACGTACTTGCCGACGTACGGGAACTCCGGGTCGCCGGGGCGCACCGGGGCGGTGTCGACGCACTTGGCGCCGCTGACCTTGCGGTCGTGGGTCACCACGGCCTGGCCGTCCTCGGTGATCTGCACGTCCAGTTCCAGCGTGCTCACGCCGAGCTGGAGGGCGTTGCCGAACGAGGCGAGGGTGCTCTCCACCCGCAGCCCGAGGCCGCCGCGGTGGGCCTGGAGGTCGAAGGTCCGCTCCGGTCGCGGTCGCGCCTGGGCGGGCGCGGCGAGACCGGACGTCACGGTCGCCACCACCAGAGCGACGATGGCGGTACGGCGTGTTCTTCGCACGCTGTCTCCCCTACGGGGGCGGGCGGTTCCCGCCAACCCGCCGGTCAGCATGGGCAGCGGGAACGGCCGGCAGGCGAGCAGCGGGCGGCCGGCCGGTGAACCGGCGCGGACCGGTTTGATCGCGCGCTGGCCGGGCAGGCAGTGGATTACCGCCACTTCTGCGAGGTGATGGACGTGCGTGAGGACGACACGATGCGGGAGTCCGCCCGCCGGGCCGAGGACCGGCTCACCGCCGGCGTGTACGGCGAGGGCGCCCTGGACGAGGTGACCGTGCCGCAGACGGACGTGCTGCGGGTGATCCAGGAGGAGGACCCGGACGACCCGGCCGACGTCCCGGTCGACCCGAACGTGCTGCGCGACGGCGGCCCGACCCGGGGGCAGGGCGCGTTGACCACCACCGGCGGCACCGCCGGCCCGGCGAGCGTCCGGCGGCTGGCCCGGCAGCCCGAGCGGCACCCCGGCGTGGTGGCGCCCACGACCACGGGCGACGCGACCACCGGCGGCATGAGCACCCCGGCCGGTGGGTCGACCAGCGACGCGTCCGCCCCGGGCAGCCACGTCGGCGACGTCACCGACGAGTGACGCCGACGACCGGCCCGCACCGAGGCCGGTCCGATCACGCTCGAACCGGGAAGTAGTGGTCTCACCCGCGACGGGAGGCCACTACTTCCCGTATCCAGCACGATCTTCCGCGCGGCCCGGTGCATCGTCCGCGCGGCCTGGCGCCTCTTGCGCCCGGCCCGGGCCGCCCGGGGCCGCCGGGCAGCCCGGGCAGGCGGACAGCCGAGCAGTCGGGTCAGCCGGCGACCCGGAGCACGCCGAGCCGCTGGGTGGCCCGGGTCAGCGCCACGTAGAGGTCGCTGCGCCCGCGCGGGGACTCGGCGACGATGCGGTCCGGGTCGACCACCAGCACCGAGTCGAACTCCAGGCCCTTGGCCTGGCCGACGGTGAGCACCACCACCCGGCTCTCCAGCTCGGGCTGCTCGCCGACCGCCACCTCGGGCAGCGCGGCCACCACCGCGGCGGCCAGTTCGTCGGCCCGACCCGCCGGCACGATCACCCCGAGCCGCCCGTCGTCCAGGCCGGCCGCCTCCCGGGTGGTCGCCGCCACCAGCTCACCGGCCAGCCGGGCGGCGTCCGCCAAGCGGTCCCACGGCGGCACGCCGCTGGCGCGTACCGAGCGGGGTGGGCGCAGCGCGGGATCGATCTCGGCGAGCACCCCGGCGGCCACCGCCATGATCTCGGCAGGGGTGCGGTAGCTGACCGTCAGCTCCTCCAGCCGCCAGCGCTGCGCCACGTACGGCTCCAGCGCGTCGGCCCAGGAGGGCGTACCGGTCAGCGCGCCGGTCTGCGCCACGTCACCGACGATGGTCATCGACCGGCTCGGGCAGCGGCGCATCAGCAGCCGCCAGGCCATCGGCGACAGCTCCTGCGCCTCGTCGACGATCACGTGCCCGAACGCCCAGTTCCGGTCGGCCGCGGCCCGCTGGGCGGTGGTCAGCCGGTCGGCCTCCTCCTGCCGTTCCAGCAGCCGGTCGGCGTCGATCAGGTCGGTGACGCCGAGGATCTCGCCGCCGTCGGCCTCGTCCTCCACGTCGATCGAGCGGGAGCCCCGGGCGATCTCCAGCACGCCCTCGGCGTACTCGCGCTGCAAGGAGCGGATCCGCTCGCGGCGGGCGGCGGCGGCCCGCTCGTCCTCGCCGAGCAGCTCGGCGGCCTCGTCCAGCAGCGGCACGTCGGCCGGCGTCCAGCCGCCCGGCTCCCGGTGCAGCAGCGCCCGCTCGGCGTCGGTGAGCATCGGCGCGGCGGCGGCGATCCGGTCGGTCGAGGCGTACAGGTCGGCGAGCAGCCGCTGCGGGGTGAGCACCGGCCAGAGCTGGTCGAGCGCGGCCCGGATGCCGGGCTCCTCGTGCAGCTCGCGGCGGATCTCCGCGCGGTCGGCCTCCTCCAGCAGGTTCTCCCCGCCCAGCGGGTCGGCGCCGATCCGCTCGGCGATCTGCGCGGCGAGCGCGTGGACGACCTCGACGTCGAACAGGGCCCGGGCCAGGTTGTGCGGGCGGCCGGAGCGACGGGCCCGGTCCCGGGCCTCCCGGACCACCTCCGGGTCGAACCGCAGCGTCTCCCGTTCGACCTCGATCTCCAGCGGCTCGTCCGGCACCCACTGCCGGTCGCGCACCGCGGCGGCCAGCACCTCGGTCATCACCGTCCGCCCCTTGAGCGCCGCCGTCCCGGCCGGTTCGGCCCGCCGCGCGCTCACCCCGGGGAAGAGGTCGCCGGGGGTACGCAGCAGCACCCCCGTCTCCGCCAGCGTGGGCAGCACCTGCGAGATGTAGCGCAGGAAGGTGGCGTTCGGGCCGACCAGCAGCACGCCCCGGCTGGAGAGCTCCCGCCGGTGGGTGTAGAGCAGGTACGCCGCGCGGTGCAGCGCGACCGCGGTCTTGCCGGTGCCGGGGCCGCCCTGCACCACCAGCACGCCCGGCAGGTCGGCACGGATCACCCGGTCCTGCTCGGCCTGGATGGTCTCCACGATGTCGCGCATCCGCCCGGTCCGGCCGGCATTGAGCGCGGCGAGCAGGGACGCCTCGCCGGTCAGTTCCTCGTGGGCGGTGGGGGAGGCGGTGGCGAGGTCGAGCACCTCGTCGTTGAGCCCGGTCACCTTCCTCTGCCGGGTACGCAGGTGGCGGCGCCGCCGTACGCCCTGGGGGTTGGCGGCGGTGGCGAGGTAGAACGGCCGGGCGGCGGGGGCCCGCCAGTCCATCAGCAGCGGGTCGTAGTCGCCGGTGGTGTCGAAGATGCCGATCCGGCCGATGTAGTGCTGGGCTCCGTCGGTGTCGTCCAGGCGGCCGAAGCAGAGGCCGTTCTCCACTGCGGAGAACTGCTCGACCTGGTCGGCGTACATCCGTACCACGCCGTCGCGCTGGGACCGGGCCTGCAACGTGCCGCCGGTGGTCCGCAGTTCCTCGGTGAGCCGCCGGGCGGCCTGCTCACGCATGCCGTCCAGCCGGCCGTAGAGCATCGAGACGTACTCCTGCTCGCGGCCGATCTCGTCGTCGTGTCGCTGCGCGACGGAACCGTCGGATTGCGTTGACAAGCCGTCTCCTCGTCGATTAGAATAGGCGAAGGAATGGCCGTCGTCGCCATTCCCTTTTTTGTGTCCGAACTGAGAAAGATACCGCGTCGCGCATCGCCGCACCAAGCGTGTCCGCCCGCGCGGCCGCGCCACGTCACACCGCCGTGCCACGTCACACCGCCGTGCCGGGGCGTGCCGTCCCGCCCGGCCGATCGACCGGCGGCGGTCAGCGGCGGCGGGTGCAAACCTCGCGGGCCCGGCCCACGGTGTCGGTGGACCAGACCACCGCGACGGTGAAGCAGTAGTCGTTGGTGCGGTCCAGGCCGTACACGACGAAGCTGCTCGTCCCGGCCGGCAGCTCCTGGAAGGCCTGCGGGTCCTGCCCGGCGCGCCCGCCGGCGATGACCACCGGTCCCTCCGCGCCCGCCGGGTACTCCCAGTCGAGGGCGATGTTGTCCCGCCGGTCGCGCAGGGTCACCCGGCCCGGCGGCGTGCCGGGCGGGGCGGCGGCCCCAGCGCTCGGCGGCGGGGGTGACGGGGCGAGGCTCTGCGGCGGGGCCGTCGGGGAGGTGACGGGGGCCGGCGGGTCGTCGCCGGCGCCGTCGACCTGGGACACCCCGGCCACCACCGCGACGGTGCCCAGCACCACCACGGTCAGCCCGGCCACCATGGCCGGGGTCGCCCGGTTGCGGCGCGGCGGCGGGGCATGGTGCCGGTGCGCCACCACCGGCAGCAGCCGGGACGGGTCCGGGTGCCGCTGGGCCACCCGGTGCACCCCGTCGGCCTCCTCGGCGTACCCGCCGGCCAGCCCCACGACGGACGGGGGGACCGGCTCGTGCGCCGGCCCCTGCGGCTCGGCGACCGGCTCGGGCGGCCATCCGTCGGCATCCGGGTCGTCGGCGTACGGGGGGTCGCCGTACGGGTCCTCGCCGTACGGGGAGTCGGCGTACGGGGAGTCGGCGTCCTCGGTGGGCAGCCGCTGGCCGGGCACCGTCGGTGGGTACGTCCGGTCGGTCGCGGCCGGCCCCACCGGCCAGGCGGGCGGCTCGGGCGGCCCCTCGTCGGGCGGGGCGGTGCGGGCGGCCGGTACCACCGGGGCGTCCCGCTCCGGTGGCGGCTCGTCGGCGCAGGCGTGGTCCGGGTCGGCGGCGGCCCGGGCCAGCGCCGCGACCTGCCGGGCGAGCGGGTCGTCGGCGGGCAGGTGCTGCCGGGCCAGTTCCCGGGCGAGCGCGAGGTTGTCGTGCGCCTCGGTGAACCGGCCGCAGTCGCGCTGCATCGCCCCGAGCCGGGCCAGCATCTTGATGCCGCTGGGATGGCCGTCGCCGTAGACCTCGCGGTGCAGCTCCCAGGCGTCCTGGAGGCGTTCCCGGGCCTGCGCGCACTGGCCCCGGGCGTACTCCACGGTGGCCAGGTCGGCGTGCGCGGCGAGCACCCGCAGCGACTCCGGCCCGTCCCGGGCGGTCAGCTCCAGGATCACCTCGGAGTAGAGCCGGGCGGCGCGGGCGTCGCTGCCGACCCGGTGCAGCACCGCGGCCAGGGTCGCCCCCGCCGAGATGGTCCGCTCGTCCGGGCGGCCGTACAACCGGGTGGCGGCGGCGTACGCGAAGGCCGCCCACCCGCGGGCGGAGTGCGGCTCGCCGAGGGCGACCAGCACCCGCGCCTGGAGCCCGGCGGCGTCGGCCAGCTCGGGGAAAGCGTGGTCGGGCCGGGGGTCGGCGTCGGTCAGCGCGTCGGCGAGCAGTCGCTGCGCGCCGGCCAGGTCGCCGGCGGACACCAGGTGGTGCGCCTGGAGGGTCAGTTCACCGAAGCCGGAGGGCACGCCCCATCGTGCTCGTCCGGCAACGGTATGTACAAGTCCCGACGGTGATCAGTCGTCAACCGGTCAGGTGCGCGACCAGCGTCTCGCTGATCCGGCGCAGCTGGTCGACCTGCGCCGGGCTGAGCGCGTCGAAGAGGTGGCGGCGTACCCCCTCGACGTGGCCGGGCGCGGCGGCGGCGAGCACCGCGAAGCCGTCGTCGGTGAGGGCGGCGATCTGGCCGCGCCGGTCGGTCGGGCAGTCCTCGCGCCGGATCCACCCGGCCGCCTCCAGCCGGGCGGCGGCGTGCGAGAGCCGGCTGCGCGAGGAGCCGGTCAGGTCGGCCAGCTCGCTCATCCGCAGCCGCCGCCCGGGGGCCTCGGAGAGCCGGACCAGGATCTCGTAGTACGCGTGCGGCATCCCCGCGTCGCGTTGCAGCTCGCGGTCGAGGGTGTCCATCAGCGCCCGGGAGGCGGCCAGGAAGGCCCGCCAGGTGCGCTGCTCGTCGGGGTCCAGCCACCGGGTCATGACACCCATCATAGCGATAGTGGTTGAATGCTCAACTAAATCGCGCTAGCGTGAGGTACATGGGAATCCACCGCCTCAACCACGCCGTCCTCTACGTCAGCAACCTCAACCGCAGCGTCGCCTTCTACCGCGACGTGCTGGGCTTCCGGCCGGTGGCGATGACCCCGGACGGGTTCCGGGGCGCCGCCTTCCTCCAGGCGCCCGACTCCACCAACGACCACGACCTCGGCCTGTTCGAGATCGGCGCGGCGGCCGGCCGCTCTCAGGCCGGCCGCGCCACCGTGGGCCTCTACCACCTGGCCTGGGAGCTGGACACCCTCGACGAGCTGGGCGCCACCGCCGAGCGACTGGCCGCCGCGGGCGCGCTGGTCGGCAGCTCCGACCACGGCACCACCAAGAGCCTCTACGGGCAGGACCCGGACGGCCTGGAGTTCGAGATCGTCTGGCTGGTCCCGGCCGACCTGCTCGACGAGGCCGCGCTGTCGGCGCGCAAGCGGATCGGCCGGCTGGACCTCGACCGGGAGCGGCGGCGCTACGGCGGCCAGACCCGGGGCGGGGTGGGCATCTCCGTGTCGGCCTGAAGTCGCCGTACGGTACAACGGCAGGATGTCCGTCGACACCGTCCTGCGTGAGCTGCTCGTGCGGCAGCTCGACCACTGGCTGCCGGGGGCGCTGCACCGCTCCCGGCGGGCCACCCTCGCCCTGTCGTACGCGGGGGATCCCGGCACCGCCGAGGCGGCCCTGCGGGTGGTGGCCGAGTTCGCCGACCGGCTCCGGGGCCGGCGGCTGACCGTCCTGGTGCTGGCCGGAGGTGGAGCCGACCTGCCGGCCCGGCTCGGCCCGGTCGAGGCGACGCTGCCGGCCGACGTGGCCGTGCACGTGGTCCCGGGCGACGCGTCCCGGCTGCCCGTGGCGCTCAAGGCGGCCGGCGCGGCCGGCGCGCCGCTGCTGACCCTGGTCGACGCCGCCGCCCCCGAGCCGGCGCTGCTGGCCGCCGCGGCGACCGGACGCCCGGCCGAACTGCTGCTCACCGCGCCCGCGCCGGCCGCCCTCCGGCCGGCGCTGACCGGCGCCGGCTTCCCGCTGGTCGCCGAGGTCGAGCTGGTGCCCGCCGACGGCTCGCCGGCCCGGCGGGTCGCCTTCGGCACCGGGCTGGACAAGAGCCTGGAGGCGTTCAAGGACGCGCTCTGGGAGGTCGACGAGTTCGCCGGGGTGCGCTACCGGGACCCCGAGGACCCGGCCGGCGGGCTGCTCGACATCGCCCTGCACCCCGAGCCGGGGCCGCTGCGCCGCGAGCTACTGGCCGAGCTGGCCCGCTCCGGCCCGCGTACGGTCACCGAGCTGCGCCGGCACACCCTCACCGCGACCGTCTACCGGGCCGCCGACACCGTCCCCGCGCTCACCACCCTGCTGCACTCCGGCGCGGTCACCCGCGACCCGGAGCACGGCCGGCTCGGTGGCGAGGTGGTGATCAGTGCCGGCCCGGCCGGGGATGCCCGCTCGCCGGCCTGACCGCGATGGACGCCCCGGTGGTCACCCTGGCCGGTGACCAGCAGGGCGACGGTGAGGACGGGGGACCGCGCGTTGGTGACGGCTCAGGCCGGCACCGGCGCGCAGTCGACGGCGAGGATCCGGGTGACGCCGCCGTCGTCCTCGGTGACGTCCCGCTCGTGGACGAAGCCGAGCTTGGCCAGCAGCGCCAGCGAGGCCGTGTTGTCCTCGGCGACGGTGGCGTACACCCGGGGCAGGCCCAGGGTGTCGAAGCCGTACCGGGTCAGGGCCCGGGCCAGCTCGGTGCCGAGGCCGGCGCCCCAGGCGGGCTTGGCGAGGGCGTAGACGATCTCGTGGCCGTCCACGTCGTCGGTGCGCTTGATCTCGGCGTGCCCGACATACTGGCCGTCGCGGCGCACCGCCCAGACGTCGAAGAGGCCGTCGGCGTAGACCTTGCTGAAGAGCCGCCCGAAGAGGGCGGCGGCGTCCTCGGCGGTCATCGGGCCGTCACCCATGAACCGGCCCACCTCCGGGTCGGTGAGCAGGGCGACGAATTCGTCGGCGTCGGCCGGGCGGTACGGCTCCAGCAGCAGCCGGTCGGTGTGCAGGGTGGGGGTGGGCATCAGCGGGGCTCCCAGGCGTCGGGCAGAGCGGTCAACCTGCGCACGTGCGCGGGCAGCCGGCCAGTGATTATCTCGGCGAGGCTGACCTCGTCGAGCACCTGCCGGACGGCCGCCCGGACGGCCACCCAGAGCCGCGGCAGGTTCTCCGCCGAACCCTCGTACCGGGTCTCCTCGGGGCGCAGGCCGCGCACCCCGGCCAGCGGGCCCTCCACGGCGCGCAGGATCACCCCGACGGTGACCTCGCGGGGCGGCCGGGCCAGCGTGTAGCCGCCCTCCGCGCCGCGCTGGGCCCGTACGACGCCGGCCCGGCGCAGGTCGGCCAGGACGGCCTCGAGGAACTTGCGGGGCAGGTCCTGCTCGGTGGCGATCGCCTGGGTGGACAGCAGCGCGGGGTACGCGGTGGCCAGGCTCAGTGCCGCCCGTACCGCGTAGTCGCCGCGCGCGGAGATCTGCACCCCGTCATCATGCCCGGCTCACTCAGCCCGCCAGGTCGGCGGGCCGACGCGGCCGCACGATCCGCTGCGGCGGCTGCCCCCGGGCGGCCCGGAACGCCCCGGGACTCACCCCGACCTCGCGGGTGAAGAAGCGGCCGAAGTTGGTCGGCTCGGGGAAGCCGAGCCGGCGGCCGATCCGGGCCACGGCGCACCACCGTCGCGTCGAGCTGCGGGGTGCAGCGCAGCACCTGGCCGGGGCTGGCCCGCAGCAACGTGCCGGGGCGGCAGGGCAGCGCGCGGAAGTCCAGCTCGGCGGTGCCGTGGCCGCCGGTGATCAGGATCAGCAGATCCGCGTCGAGCAGGGTCGGGCGGCGCCCCCGGGCTCGGGAGCGAGGTCACCGAGGTCGAGCAGGTCGATCTCGGCGGTGGGCAGGTCGGGGCGGGTTGCCGGGGCGAGCTGACCGGAAGGGACCATCACCTGCGACGGTAACCAGAGGCGGAGGCGGTCGCATCCCGGCGATGGGACGGTGGTGCCGCGTACGCGGGGCCGCCGTCTGCGAGGCGGTGGCCAAGGAACTCTCCGCCGACGGGCGGTGCGAGGCCATTCCGGCCGACCTGGGCCACGACGCGGGGGCCGAGGAGCTGGCCGCGGCGGTGCTGGAGCGCACCGACCGGCTCGACGTGCTGGTCAACAACGCCGGCGCGACCTGGGGCGCGCCGCTGGAGGCGTACCCGGAGAGCGCGTTCGACAAGCTCTGGGCGGTGAACGTCAAAGCGGTCTTCCGGCTCACCACCGCGCTGCTGCCGGCGCTGCGTGCCTCGGCCAGTCCCGACGACCCGGCCCGCGTGATCAACATCGGCTCGGTCGACGGCATCCGGGTGCCGATCATGGAGGTGTACGCGTACTCCGCCACCAAGGCAGCCGTGCACATGCTGACCCGCAGCCTCGCCCACCAGCTGGCCGGCGAGCACATCACGGTCAACGCGATCGCCCCGGGCCCGTTCGAGAGCAGAATGATGGCGTTCGCCCTGGAGGACCCGGCGTCCCGTTCGGCGATCGAGCAGCAGGTGCCGCTGGGCCGGATCGGCCGCCCGGAGGACATGGCCGGCACGGCGATCTACCTGTCGTCGCGGGCCGGGGCGTACCTGACCGGCGCGGTGATCCCGGTCGACGGCGGCCTCACGACGCACGGCTGAGGCGTACCTGACCGTGGTGAGCCGAAGCCGCGCGGACTCGGCAGATCCGCGCGGCTCCGATCGGCGTGGGTCAGCGGCCGGCGAGCAGCCGGTTCACCGCCGTGTCGACGTCGAGGTGTTCGGCCTCGCGGCCGCGCGGGACGACGACGTAGGTTCGCCGCAGGAAGCGCACCAGGACGCTGCGCGGCACCTCGAAGAGCGCGTTGCCGTCGGGTGACGACAGCGCCAGCGCGACGAAGTCGCCGCGCGGGGTGGCCCAGGGCCAGACCCGGACGTCGCCGATGCCGGCCGGTTCGTCGAGACCGGTCACCAGCAGTTCGCGGGCGAAGGACCAGCTGACGGCCTCGCCACCGGCGGATTCGGCGTGGAACAGGACATGGACCGCATACGGGTCAGCAGGGTCGTAACGCAGACTGGCACGCACCGGCAAGGCGGTGGCGTCAGGTGCGACGAGCCTTAGCGACGTCTCGACCTCTACGGTCGTCGGTCGGATGACACTCATGGACGTTCTCCCCCCGGCACCGCTGCGGAACGCGCGTGTCCCGCTTTTCCCATACTCAGGTGCTACCCCTGGCTACGCTCCGCCATACGCTGACTTCACCCAGTGGTGGGAAGTGCCTCGGAAGCGCCGCCAGAATGTGAAAATTCTTGTAAGATTTCCGTCTGCCCAGTGCGTGATCCCGCCCGGCGTCGGGTGGCTCAGTCGTCGACTTACTCCGGTAACGTCCAGTGGTCTGCGCAAGTGACGGGCCGGGGCGACACTGGGGGGTGAAATGGTCACGAACCGATCCTCAATGGATGCGACGACCGCGACCGGCTCACCGAAAGTAGGGGCCCGAGCAGCCGAAAGGCGGGGAAACGCGGTGCCGATGGATCAGCACGACCGGGACGGTCGGCCGGCCTCCGAGGGCCGCTCCGGTCGAGGTGACGCCGCCGCCCCCCGCGACGCCGGTCACGACGCCGCCGGCACCCCCCACGGCTCCGGCGGCACCGGTACGGCCATCGCCGACCGGCCCCGCAGCGGCTTCCGGCAGCGGGTCCGCACCAGCCTCGACCTGATCCGCGCCAACCCCACCGGCCGGGTCACCCTCAAGATCTTCATCTCGATCGCCGGGGCGATCGTGGTCACCATCGGCCTCGCCCTCATCCCGCTGCCCGGCCCCGGCTGGCTGACCGTCATCGCCGGCCTCGCCATCTGGGCCGTCGAGTTCCACTGGGCCCGCCGACTGCTCGCCTTCACCCGCCGACACGTCCAAGCCTGGACGCGCTGGGCCACCTCACGATCACTGCCGGTGCGTCTGATGCTGGGCTCCGTCGGGATCGTCTTCGTCGCCACGGTCGTCTGGCTGTCGCTCAAGTACAGCCTCGGCATCGACCCGGTCGCCCGGCTGCTGCACTACCTCGCCACGCACTGACGGGCCGGGCCGCGGCGCGCCGACCCCGGATTTCCGGTCCGCTCACACGATCAGGTAGAGTCATCGGCGCTGAGGGCGATTAGCTCAGCGGGAGAGCGCTTCGTTCACACCGAAGAGGTCACTGGTTCGATCCCAGTATCGCCCACGCAGGTCAAAGGCCACTTCCCGACTTCGGGAGGTGGCCTTTCTGGTTCCGTACAGCAGTGAAGTACAGCAGCCGTCAGCGGACGGATGACGACCAGGCGAGGGAATGTCTGGCTGTGCTGTTACTTTGCCGGCCGTGAATGATCAGTTGACGTGGATCGACCGGATCATCGACGCGACCGGATGGCATCACGAGCCTGAGGGCGGTGCCGGGTGGGGGCAGGTGGAGGCGGAGCTCGGCGTCGCGCTGCCAGGCGACTTCAAGGAGTTGTGCCGGCGGCTCGTGCCGGGCACCTTCATGGCGCACCTTGACCTACTGCGGCCGACCGCCGACCACAACTCGACGTCGCTGCTCGGGTGGTGGAACTCCATACGGCATTGGGTTAGCGAGCATGACGACTCCGCAGCGGGCCTGTACGCCCCGTACGAGCTGTACGAGCCCGACACGGGATCTGGGCTGATCGAGTGGGGTCACGACTCGGCCGGAGGCGGGTACTACTGGCTTACGGACCGCTCCATGGAGCCTGAGCGGTGGCCTGTGTTGGCTCGGCACGACCCTCCCCACCCGTGGCACCGGTTCGACATGTCCACGACGGAGTTCGTCTACCGAATGCTCGCGGACCCGGAGTTGAAGTCGTTTTCGATGGCCACGCCGACGTGGCGGCCGTTTTACCTGCCGTACTGGCAGCCGTTGCCCACCACTCCTGAGGAGTGGAACGCTCTCGGCGACCCGAACGGCGAGAACTGAACCAGTACCCGTCTCTGCTGCCCGCGTAGGTCAGATGCCGAGCGAGTCGCCGAGCCGCTTGAGGGCATCCCGCGTCGCCTTCGACGAGACCTGGGTGTAGATCTCCATCGTTACCGAGAAGCGGGCGTGGCGGAGGACCTGCATGGCGACTCTCGGGTGGACGTCAAGGTCGGCCAGCAGCGTGGCGCAGGTGCGCCTGGCGTCGTGGACGGTGATCGGGCGGACCCCTGCTCTGTCGCACCGGGTTTGCCAGGAGCGCTGGAAGTTGCGCGGCTCGATCGGTGTGCCATAGCGGGTGGCGAATACGAGGTCGTTTTCGTGCCATGCCTTGCCGTCGGCTGCTCGTGCCTCGTCGCGGTGTTCGCTTCGTAGCTTGAGCGCCGTCAGGCAGATGTGGGGCAGGGGGAGGGTGGCGTCGGACGCCTGGGTTTTGGTGTTTCGGTGGAGGAGTTGCCCGCGTACGCGTTGCAGTTGGCGGCCGACGGTCAGCTCTCCGGTGTCGAGGTCGACGTCCTCCCAGGTGAGGCCGAGGGCTTCGCCCTTGCGTAGACCGACGACGAGGACCAGGGCGTAGGCGGCGTAGAGCGGGTCCTCGTCGGCGCGGGCGGATTCGAGGAACTTGCGGGCCTCGTCGCTCGACCATGACTTGCCCCGGCGGCGACGGACGGTGGCGAGGGTGACCGGGACGGCCGGGTTCTTGGCGATGAGGTCTTCGGCCTGGGCGTGGGTGAGGGCGGCCCGCAGCGCGGCGCGGATGTCGCTGATCGTCCGTGTGGACGGGACGGTCTGGCAGCAGCGGCCGACGGCGCAGCAGCGGCGCTTCTCCTTGCGGCGGGCGGCGTCCTTGCCCTGCGCGCAGCATTGGCAGGTGCGGGCCACCTGGTTGATCCAGGTCTGCACGTCCCGCGACTGGAGCCGGTCGAGCCGCTTCGCGCCGAGGCCGGGAGCGATGTACCGCCGGACGAACGTCTCGTACGTCGCGTAGGTCAACGGTGCTCGGTTCGGCTGGATGATCTCGGTGAGCCAGTAGGTGAGGAAGCTGCCGACCGTGGGGACGCTGGTGGCCACCGGTCCTTGCTTGGCCTGCTGGTGTAGCTTGATCCACTTGTCGTGGACGGCTTCGCGGGTCTTGCCGTAGACGTACTTGCGGTCACGTCGGCCGTCGGGCTTGGTGACCCAGACGTAGGCGGCGAAGCCGTTGCGGTAGGGGAAGATGGAGCCCTCGCCGTTGGCTCGTGCGCGTGCGGGCATCAGGCGGCCTCCTGGCGTTCGACCTGTTCGCGGATGTAGTCGTCGACCCATTCGGGGAGGATGCGGCGATACCTGCCGTCCTTGATGGAGCGCAGCTCGCCGGTGGCGATCTTCATCTTGATCTTGGAGATGCCGAAGCCGAGCAGCACGGCGACCTCGGCTGGCGAGTACCAGCGGGGGCGGAGGTCGTGGGTCATGCGGCGGCTCCGGTGAGCCAGGCTTCGTGGGCGAGTTCTCCCGGCCGATGCGTCTGCTCTCGCGTCGCTGTCGGGCGGCGGTGTTGGCGAGCAGGGCGTCACCTTCGGTGAGCCAGCCGGCCCCGATGTAGGTGAGGGTGCCGACGGTGATGGTGTCGGCGGGTTCGTCGTCCTCTTCGCGCCGGTAGGTGGCGCGGGTGTCGCGGAGCAGGCTGAAGGTGACGGAGTAGCGGCGGGCTTTGGTGAGGAAGTGGCCGCCGAAGCCGAGCATGTGTGCCCAGCGGCGCAGCCCAGCGTAGGGGCGCGGTTTGTTGTCAAGGCTGTCTTGACGGTCGTCGGCGGTTGCGGCGCCGCTGCTGTTGTCGGTGAGGGTGGGGCGGCCGAGGTGCCAGCAGGCGTCGATGAGGCGGGCGGTGTGGTCGCCTTCGGGGTCGGCGTAGTCGTCGATGGTGGCCGGGGTGAGGCGGTTGGAGGAGTGCCCGGTGGCTTCGGTGGCCTTGGTGGCGTACTTGGCGAGGTAGGCGGCCACCTTGCCGTCGGTCAGCTCGCCGCTCGCGGTGTTGATCCGGCGCACGTCGACCTGCTCGCCCCAGGCGACCAGCCAACCTTGCGGCCGGTCGGGGTGGGCGGGCGTGGTGATGGTGATCTGCCGGGCGGCGACGTGGATCGCGTCTTCCAGGTCGTCGAGGGTGATGCCGGCCGGTGGCGGCACGAGCGCGTCCGGGTCGTCCGGGTCGACGCCGTCGAGGCGCAGCAGGACGTGGAAGTGCACGGCTGCCCGGCGCTGCATCTCGGCGACCTTGCCGTGGGACACGCGCACGGGCGGCACCCAGCGGACCTTGCCCGAGGCGGTGACGACCCGGACGAGGGGGATGCCGCGCTTGCGGCAGAGGGCGGCGAGGTCCCGTTCGATGGCCTGTTTGGTGCGCCGCCACAGCTCGCCGGAGAAGTAGTTCCAGACGACCTGGTGGTCGTGGTCGTAGCAGTCGAGACACAACGGCTGGCCGAGCCGCGGATCGTCGGCGTCGTGGCGAGCGAAGCACGCCGCGGGCTGCCCGTGCTCGCAGGTGCCGGCTCTGCTACGGGCGCGGCAAGGGGACGGGCGGCAGTCGCAGCGCTGCCGGCTGCGGCAGGTGTGGCGGGCGACGTGGCGGTGGTGGACCAAGCCGAAGGACGGGGCGGTGAAGGTGGCGAAGACGACCGGATGCCGGCAGACCGATGCGGGAACGCCCTTGCCGCCGGTCAGACCGCGACAGACGACTTGGTAGGCGTCGCCCTGGTAGACCCAGGCGCAGTCCGGGCACTGCGATTCGCGGCGGTTGCCGCACGCCTTGTAGAGCGTTCGGTCGGGCAGTTCGTCGGTGTGCAGCTGGCCGGTGATGCGGCCGGTGTCTCGCTCGACGGCGGCGATGGTGCCGGTGAGGCGGATCGGGCGAGCACAGCCGCCGGCAGGGCGGGTGTGCTCCAGCCAGCCGGAGAACTCCGGCGTGGCAGCGCGGTGCAGGGCCTGGGCGTCACGGCCGTCGGCAAGGCCGGGCCGGTACAGGGTGAGCGGGGTGGACACGACTGTCTCCTCTTCAGGGGGTGGCAGGGACGGGAGACGAAGCACCACCAGCCGTGGACGTCTGTCCGCTGGTGGTGTTCGTCGTGTCTCCTGGCACCGCCGAGAGGGCGGCTGCCGCCGGAGGGCGGATTCGTGGTCGTGCCACCTCCCGCCGATGGGTCATGTCCTTTCGCGCTCGTCGAGCGTGATGAGTGGGGCCGGCACGGGTGGGGAGCCTGGGATGTCGGCATCCGGCGGGTCGCCGCAGGCTGCCCCACCCGTGGAGATTCGCGAATCCGGGCCATCGTGGACGGCAGGGAAGGCCGTGCTGGGCCGCTCGACGGATTCGGGGGATCGGCATTGAGGCCGATGCGATCGAGAGCCGGCGGGGCGTGACCCGCATCAGCGACAGGAAGGCCGCTCAGCATCTCCGAAGTCGAGTCCGGGGATCCGGTAGGAAGGCCGCGCTGGCGTGCTCGACGAGCGTCAGAGTAGCACCACGTACCGACACGTCAACCGACAAGTTCGAGGCCGGATCCGGGCCTCAATAGCGGTGGCGGTGCCCGGGGTGCTGGGCGAAGGATGGTGAGGTGGTTACCGAGAAGTTGCCGGGAATCGTGCTGGTTGACGACCTGCGCTCGTTCGTTGATGGCCGGGTGGCACATGTGGCGCGCACCAGCGGGGCCGGCATCGAGGCGCTGGAGCGACACCGCGGACAGCGGGTGGACGAGCTGTGGCTGGATCACGACCTCGGCGGGGACGACACAATCTGGCCGGTCGTCGAGGTGTTGGAGCGGGCTGCGTTCGAGGAGCGCCCGCTTGATATCGGCGTGGTGTACGTCCACTCGGCGAACCCTGCCGGCGCTGCAAAGATCATGCAGGCGTTGCGTCGCTGGGGGTACGACGTCCGCTCGGCGGCTGGGTCACCGCATGTCGGCTACCTGCCCGAGGCCGAGTAACGGCGGGCCATCGAAGCGCTGGTGGCGCCAGCGGTCGCCGATCCGGGGCAGCCGGCTGCCGGCCGTGTGGGAGGACTTTCCTTACGTCTATCAAGGCGGCCCGTGGCGGGCCGCACGCGCCGCCGCCTGGGCGCGCGCCGGCCGCTGCCGCTGTCGCTCTGCGGCCGTCACGCCGGATGCCCGGCGGCTGGCGCGGACAGCGGGAAGCCCGGAGGGCCGCCGCCGAACGACAGACCGTTGATGGGCCCAGGTGGGAGCCGGCAGCCGGCCGGGCCGCGCGGCCACGAGCCCGCGCGGCGTAGGCGAGCGGACGCCGGCCGCGTCGGCGAGCTGGCGGCGGTCGCGGGGTTGTGGTTAGTGCGCCTCCGGCGGGGGCGCTCCGGCTCCAGGATGGCCGGGGCTCCGTCGGCGGGTCGCGGTCCGTGGGTGGTTGCGGTGGGCCATCCCGCCTGCCATCGACCCGGGCGAGCCGAGCAGGCCACCGCCCGACCCGCCAGCGTCCGAACGAGCCGTCAAGGTCCGCTTGACGTGGCGGGCCGGGCGGCGGCCCGCTCCCCGGAGGGCGGGTCGACGGCAGACGGGATGGCATTTTCCTCGGGCTACTGCGCTGGCCAAAGCTTCGTACAGCAGATCGGCTCGGGGACGGCCACTCCCAGTTGTCTAGCCTTACCAGTACGCTCGCTACGGGGGTGGCAAACTCGGAGCGAGACCTACTACGTCCCTGCCATTCGTGCGGCCCGCCTCACTGCTGCGAGCGTAAGGCTTTCAGTGAAGTAATCTCAGCGACTTTGCGGTACGTATTTGTACTCGAAGTGGGTGAGGTGGAGCGCGGCGGCGACGATGTCGCTGATCCGGCGTGGGCTGGCGGTGGTATGCCGCAGGGTTTTCCAGCGTCCGATCAGGATCGCGAAGCCGCGTTCGCCCTGCCAGCGCAGTCCGCGTAGCAGCCGGTTGTAGGCGCGGTTGTCGGGAGCGAGCCGCTGCCCGTCGGTGGGCTGCTTGTACGGGGTCTTGATGCCTTGACCTGCGCCTTCGTAGCCGGAGTCGGCCAGGGTCGGCAGATCGAGTTCGGACGCGGACCAGTTCAGGGCGGCCGTGATGCCCTGCTGTTGGGCGCAGGTCAGATCGTGCAGATGCCCCGGCATCGCCTCGGAGGTCCACACCGGCAGGCCGTCCGGACGCATGACCGCTTGAACATTCCCGCCGAAGTCCCGGCGGAGTCAAACGGTCATCGCGACACCAAGGTAGGATGATCTTGGATGTCGAGTGATTGGGTGATGAATGAGCGGGTCTTCTCCGTTGACGGTCGAGGAACGGGAGACGATCTCTCGGGAGTTGAGCCGGGGCGGTTCTTCAGCGTCGTCTCGGTCGATCGGGAGGTTGCTTGGAAGGCATCATTCGACGATTGCTCGGGAGA